>JBATNE010000173.1:0-5988 GCA_049290195.1 Candidatus Zixiibacteriota bacterium | reverse complement strand
CAAAGGGACGGCCGAAGTGGGACGAGGCAAGATGTCTCCGAAAGTGCGGATGATGGTGCGCGAATACGGCGTTGATCCGTCGACGATCGTACCGACCGGCAAAGATGGTCTGGTGCTGGCCGAAGATGTTCAGCGTGCTGTTGATAGCCGTTCTTCCGGCTCCGGTCTCACAGCCGGTCCAATTCCTGCACCTTCGACACCGTCGTACACTCCTGTTGCGACCGTCGCTGCTACTGCATCGGCACCATCGGCACCGGCAGCTCCCAAGATCAAAGTCGAAATCCCAGTGTTTGCACCGCTTCCGGAGGCGCAGAGAACTACTCGCATTCCGTTGGCCGGCGCCCGTAAGGCGATCTCCGAGCATATGGTGAAGTCTGTGCAGACATCGCCGCATGTAACGACTTTTGAAGATATCGATTTCACCGAATTGACTACCTATCGCGAACGGATAAAGGCTGACTTCAAGGCTACCTATGGCGCCAATCTGACCTTCATGCCGTTTATCGTCAAGGCATGCTGTGTGGCGCTGAGACAGTACCCGACGATCAATGCGTCGATGACCGACAAAGAGATCATCGTGAAGAACTATATCAATATTGGTATAGCGGTCGCTCGTGACGAGGGTCTTATCGTGCCGGTGATTAAAGATGCGGACAAGAAGTCAATTGTCGAACTGGCGGTGGAGATCAATTCACTCGGTGAACGGTCTCGTACCAACCGGCTGAAACCGGATGATGTTTCCGACGGTACCTTCTCGGTGACCAACGCCGGTATGTTCGGTGCTACGGCTTCGACTCCGATTATCGCTCAGCCGCAGGTGGCGATTCTTGGCGTGCACAATATCACGAAGCGCCCGTGGGTGGTGAACGGACAAATTGTCATAAGAGATATATCGAGTTTCGGGATGTCGTTTGATCACAGGCTGATCGATGGCCACACGGCGGTAAAGTTCCTGCACCAGGTACACATGTTCCTGGCGGATCCGACCAGCCTGCTGGTACATCTTCGCTAGGGTATGGTAGCTACGACGGACATACAGACATTCGGCTGGATTCTGGACCTCGGTAAGGAAGATTACCAGAGGACTCTGGAATATCAGCACGGATTGGTGAGTATGCGTCAATCCGGGATGGCCCGCGATACGATTATACTGGTGGAACACCCGCCGGTGGTGACCGTGGGGCGGGACGGACATCCGGAGAACTACAAAGATCTTCCTGTCGAACCGTTCTTTGTAGAGCGGGGTGGCGATGTGACTTTTCATGGTCCGGGACAGCTGGTGGTTTATTTCATATTCAATCTGACCCGGCGCGGGCGGGACTTACACAAGTTCCTGGACAATATCCAGGAGGGAATCATCCGCGCCCTGGCCGATTACGGTGTTACCGCCGCTCGGGGCGTTGAGAATACCGGAGTATGGACCGACGGCAAGAAGCTTGCGTCGATCGGCGTGGCGGTCACACACTGGATATCCTATCATGGCACGGCGATAAATCTGAATACCACACTGGCGGATTTCAAGAAGATCAATCCATGTGGGCTGAATGCCGATGTCATGACGTCGTTGCAGGAAGTGACGTCGACACAGGTCGATATGAAGAAATTTGCCGAACGTTTGATGTTTCATTACAGCGCGGTGTTCGAGACGGTATTTACACCGGTCGATCTGAAGAGCCTGGCGGAAGATATTGAAAGCCAGGCCGGCGGATACGAGATCTGATTCACCGGCCCACGACGGGCATAATCTAAAGAGGATGGAGACGGTGGAACTTAAAGGTAAAGTTGCGTTTGTTTCGGGTGGAACCAGGGGGATCGGGCTGGCAGTGGCCGAACGATTGGCCGAGCGGGGCGCGGATATCGTTTTGAACTATTTCCGGAGCCGGCAATCGGCCAATGAGGCGGTGGAGCGGATCAAGAGCTTTGGTGTCGACTGCTATGCGCACCGGGCCAATATGGGGAATCACGAACAGCTCCCGGCCCTTTTCGACGGCATCAAAGAACGGTTCGGCAAGCTCGACATTTTGATCTCAAACGCGGCGCTCGGCCTCTACACGGCGATGCTGGATATCGACGACAAGGCCTGGGATCTTTCCATGCACACCAACGCCCGCGCGTTTCTGCACTGCGTCCAGCTTGGATCACCCATCATGCCGGACCACAGCCGGATAGTGACGCTGTCGTCGCTTGGTTCGATTCGCTACATCCCCGGATATGCGGCGATAGGGGTGTCGAAGGCGGCCATTGAGAACATGGTCAAGTATATGGCGGTGGAAATGGCTCCGCGACATATCACGGTGAATTGCGTATCGGGCGGGTTTATTGATACATCGGCGCTTAAGGTATTCCCGAATTTCGAGGAAATGAAGCGGGAAGTGTCTGAACGGACACCGTTCAAGCGGATCGGCACGCCGGAAGAAGTCGCCGATGTCGTTGTATTTTTGGCCGGGCCGAAAGCCTCGTGGGTCACCGGACAGACGGTGATTGTCGATGGCGGCTATTCGCTGATGTAATCGGTTTTACTTCACCTGTGAAGCCGGGGACGGCACCGCCGCTCTCCGGCTCTGAACGAAATAGATTCCCAAGCCAACCAAGAACAAGCCCACGGCGATGACCTGATTCCAGGTGATGGTCGTACCGGCTATCATCATGTCCGGCTCGTAGTAGCGGACGAACTCAATGAAATACCGGAAGACCGCTTCGCACATGAACAGGACCGCGACCAGCTGACCGGTGAAATGCTTCTTTTTGAGCATGTAGTGCAGGAGGAAGAACAGCCCGAGTCCGTACAGGGAGCTGTACAGCTGAGTCGGGTGGAGATGCTGGCCAGGATAAATGTACCACGGAATGGAATGGTCGGGGAAGACTACTCCCCAGGGGAGGTCGGTCGGTTTGCCGAAACAACAGCCGTTGAGGAAGCAGCCGATTCTGGTTATGGCGAGGCCGATGCCGAGGGTCGGGGAGAAGTAGTCGAATACTTCGAGCACCGACAACTTATTGCGCCAGCAATAGAGCAGGGTGAACAGGATTGCAATCACCACGCCGCCGTAGAGATTCAGGCCGGCGATGCCGAACTGGCCGTTGGCAAACGGATTGATTGTAGCGAGCCAGTTGCCTGAAAACTCACTGAGATGGAAGAGGACATAGAAAAGCCTGGCGCCGATGATCCCGCCGAAGATCATATAGGATGCGATGGTCAGGTATGGATCGAACGGTTTGCCGTCGCGAGTGGTCACTCGCTGGACATACCAGACGCCAGCCAGAAATGAGAGGGCCAACAGAAGGCCATACGGTTTGATCGGAATCGGCCCGATATGAAAGAGTTCAGGCAACATGTGTTTTACTCACCAAGGGTAAATTTTCATTTTTAACAATCGGCCGGTCAAATCGATCATAATATTTTGTAACCAGCCAGACGGAAATCGCAGCAATTAAGGCTCCCACGATGACATCTGATACATAGTGAAAGCGTCCCCAGAAGGTGCCAATAGCCAGTCCGATATTGATGGGGAGCAGCAGCCAGCCCAGCTTTCTGCTCACCCTAAACGCGTAAGCGAGAATCACCAATCCGACGCCGACGTGAGATGACGGCATGCACCCTCCGCGAACCGCGGCGGTGTTGATCACGGTCGTGACCAGCTGGCGGAAGAGGGAGCCGTCAATCGTGTGCGTGTACTGACCGGCCAGATGCCAGCGTGGCCCCTCGATCGGGTAAAGAAAGAACATGATGAAGGACACAAAGAACGTGAGGGAGATAGCGGTCAGGGATTCCTTAATGATGCGCGTGCGGTGCATGAAGAATATCGGGATGAGGAATCCAGGGATCATCAGGTAATAACTGAAATAACAGGCGGAGAAGAGCTCGTTCCAGAACGGATGGAGCAGGTAGCGATCAATGAAAAGGGTGGGCTCCATGCCGAAGATCCCGGTCTCCAGGGCGACGATGTGCGAATCAAAGAACTTATCGAAGATCAGAAACATCGTGCCGCCGGTTACACGGTAGAACAAGGTAAACAACGCAGCCGGATAGAGAAGTCGGACAAAGAGGTGGAAGCGGGAACGTGTCTGGTCGACAAAGCCAATAATCAGGGCTGAAACGGCGGCTACGGAGACATAAAACTCAATCTCATCGATGTACTCCGACAGCGGTCGGCCGAAGGCTGCGCAGCAAAAGACCATCAGCAGACAGTAGCCGATGATGAGGTAGTCAAAAGGATAGACTTTCAGCCGGCGGTTTCTCATTCCGAATCGTCCTCAACCTGGTCGTCGGTTTCGCCATCAGCAGGAACACCGCTGACGATGATGACAACTTCCCCCTTAATAGTGCGGTCCTTGATTTTGTTCCGCAAATCACCGAGCGAGCCCCGAATAAACTCCTCGAATTTCTTGGAAATTTCGCGGGCCAGGCAAGCCTGGCGGTCGCCGAGCACCTCAAACAGGGCATCGAGCGACTTATGAACCCGATATGGCGATTCGTAGAAGACGAGTGTGTGGGGCAGGGTGGAGAGTTCGGTTATTCGGCGAATACGGGCGCCCGCCTTCTGTGGCAGGAACCCTTCGAAAAAGAACCGGTCTGTAGGCAATCCGGAGGCTGTCAGGGCCGGGATGATGGCAGTGGGTCCCGGAAGTGGTACGATAGTGATTCCTGCTTCCAGCGCGGCTCGTACGACGCGGTAGGCCGGGTCTGAGATGCCGGGGGAGCCACCATCGGTGATAACGGCCACGGACTGGCCGGCTAGGATGCTTTCGATCAGCTGGGCCGCACGGGAGGACTCGTTGAAATTATGGTAGGAAACAAGCCGCTTGCTGATATTGAAGTGTTTGAGGAGGTTGCCGCTGTTGCGGGTATCCTCACACGCAATAATATCCACCTGCGACAACACCTCCAGCGCACGTTGTGTGATGTCTGAGAGATTTCCGATAGGTGTCGGAACCAGAAAGAGATGTCCGTACCGTTGTTCTGTCTGCATATTCCCTTTGAGCGCTGTAGACTATAGGCTTTCATGCCGACTGCGGCAAGGAAATTGTGTGCCTCCCCTTGACAGGGGAAGAGGGGGAGGGTATCATTGCGCCACTTAAACACGGAAGGGTCACATGAGCGTAAATAAGGCTATTTTGATTGGTCGGTTAGGCAAGGATCCGGAACTTCGATACACACCGGGGGGCAAGGCGGTTGCCAGTTTTTCGCTCGCAACGAGCGAGATTTGGAGCGGCGCGGACGGCCAGCGCAATGAGTCAACTACCTGGCACAACATCGTGGTCTGGGGCAAGACGGCTGAACTGGCCAAAGAATACCTGAAAAAAGGGCGCGAAGTGTATATCGAGGGACGTATTTCCAACCGTAGCTACGACGACAAAGACGGCAACAAGCGCTATGTGTCAGAAATCGTGGCCCAGACCGTTCGTTTCCTTGGGTCCCGACCCAGCGGTGAACCGTCGGAAATCGTTCCGGATTCGGGCGATATGCCAGCTCCGAAAGCGGGTGGAGCTGACGACGACGATCTGCCGTTCTGATCGACCGGCGCACAGCCACGCCGAACCCATTGTCCGCCATCCGTTCACATCTGCGCACGCGACGCACAGCCCTGTGACATTTTAGGGCTCATTTCCGAGTCCAATTGCTCCGACTTCCATATTGAATGGAATAGCTCCGGGATTGAACCCGGTTAGGGAGCATATACATGTCACACTCGGGTGCCCTCAGTTACTCACCTCATGCGCATGAGCTGAAGACTCAGTTATATCTGCGAATTTGGTTACTGTCAGTTTCCGCCCTGGTCATCTGCGGAGCGGTGATTATCCGTTCGATGCAGTGGTCTCAGGGGAGCTTTCTGGCCGACGTATCCTCATTGATTGATCTGGCGGTCGACACCTTCCTGCCGTACATGATCTCAGCGGTGGTTGCCGCCATGACAGCCGTGGCCATTATCACCATTCTGCCGACGGCCCGTTCAATCGACCCGGCGGAACGAATTGTCGATCGTTTGAAAG
>JBATNE010000172.1:0-15971 GCA_049290195.1 Candidatus Zixiibacteriota bacterium | reverse complement strand
TCCCGCCGCACCATGATGTCACCGGCGCCATCGGCGCGGCGATTCTTTCCATGGAGGCCGCCACAAAGCCAGACTTCAAAACTGCGTTCAAGGGATTTGACATTTACAAGCGCCAGTATACGGTATCATCGTTTCCGTGCGAAGACTGTTCCAATCATTGCGAAATTCGTAAAGTCGAAGTAGAGAATGAGGAGCCGCTCTATTACGGAGCTCGTTGCGAAAAGTACGAAGTCGACAAGCACTCCGGCCGGGTCCTGCCGCCGGACTACACCGGACTTCGTCAACGACTGCTGTTCCAGAAGTATGTCGAGGCTCCGAAGCGGGCTGTGACGCGCGGGAAGATCGGATTACCCCGAGTATTGCACTTTTTTGACTTCTATCCGTTCTGGCGAGCGCTGTTTGAATCGCTCGGATATCAAGTGGTGACATCGGACATTTCCAGTCAGCGGATAGTCGAACAATCATTGGAGTTGTTCAGCGCCGAGACCTGCTATCCCATTAAGATGGTGTACGGCCATATTGCCAACCTGATTGACAAGAAGGTTGACGCAATTTTTCTGCCTTCGTTAATCAAGGTAGCCGAAGAGAACGAGGCGATGAGCCATGCCGCGTATATCTGTCCCTATGTACAGTCCATCAGTTCGTCCCTTCGGGCGCGGTTCGATTTCGGCGAAGCCGGCGTAAAATTTATTGACCCGACGCTCATGTTCTCCTTCGATTCCGAAGAGCTCAAATCGAGACTTCGTCCTCTCGGGGAAGCGCTGGGCATTTCGGAGAACGAGATGAAGTCCGCAGTTGGGGTGGCGCTAAGGGCATTCGGTGCCTATCGACAGGCGCTGGTCGATGAAGGGAAAAAGGTTTTCGCGGATATCAAGCCGGATGAGAAGGCCCTGGTCATAATCAGTCGGCCATACAATGGATTCGACCGCAGGCTCTCGCTTGAAATACCGAGCAAGATCCGCGACTTGGGATACAAAGTAATTCCGGCCGATTTCCTGCCGGACGACGACGGCGCCGAAGACCTGGGAAACATGTATTGGCGGTATGGCCGTCGGATCCTCCGGGCGGGCAATTTCATCCGCAACCACCCGAATTTATATGCCGTTTACCTGACGTCATTCGGCTGCGGCCCCGACTCATTCATTACTCATTTCTTCCGAAAGAACATGTCCGGAAAACCGTATCTGCAGTTGGAAATCGATGAGCATTCCGCAGATGCCGGGCTGATCACGCGCTGCGAAGCATTCATAGACTCTCTCAGATTCTACGAATTCCAGCCGTCGGTAACGACCTTTGCGCTCACATCGGACAAGTTCAGGCCGTTCGAGAAGACGATCTACATTCCGAACATGTGCGACCACGCCTACCCACTCAAGGCAGCATTCGAACGCCACGGATTGTCTGCGCAAGTCCTGGATGAACCGGACCAGGAGACGCTGGATATCGGGAAGAAGTTCACTTCCGGAAAGGAATGCTTCCCCTGTATCATCACGACCGGAGACATGATCAAGAAGCTCAGGCAGCACGACTGTCGCAGGGATAAGTCGGTGTTCTTCATGCCCGGCGCCACCGGTCCTTGCCGATTCGGCCTTTACAGCCAATTCCATCGGATGGTCCTTGATGACCTTGGCTACACCGATGTCCCGATCTTCTCGCCAAATTCGAAAGACGGCTATACTGAATTTGGCTTGGACGGCACCAATTTCCGCACCTTGGCCTGGAAGGGGATGGTACTGGTTGATTGCCTGCAGAAGATGGTCCACCGGGTCAGGCCATACGAACTGACGCCCGGCCAGACGGAAAAGCTCTATTACCACTTTCTGGCGGAGATGCAGAGAGCGATTCACCAGGACGAATCAATGGCTGCCGTGGCGGAAAAGGCATCCCTCGCCTTTTCCAGTATTCCGACAAGACAGGAGAATAGGCCGGTGGTCGGAGTCGTCGGAGAAATCTTTCTGAGGAACAATCGGTTTTCCAACAATCACTTGATAACCAAGCTCGAAGCTCTGGGATTAGAAGTTCGTCTGGCGACTTTCGCCGAGTGGCCACTTTATACATCGTGGGAATACCGCCGCGATTCCTGGCGCAAAAGGGATTTCAAGGGAGTATTCAAAGGGATAATTCAGTACTGGTTGCAGAAGCGGCAGGAGCACGAAGTATTCCGTGCTTCCTGCAAGCATCTTTCTCTTCCCCACGACCAACCAGTCGGTCGGGTGTTAAAAGAGGCGTCCAGGTATCTTCCCCTGGACTTCAAGGGTGAGGCGATACTTTCCATCGGCAAAGGGATGGAGTTGGCCGAAGACGGCGCGGGCGGAATTGTCAACGCGATGCCTTTTAATTGCATGCCGGGGACGGTGGTGAGTTCGCTGTCCAAGAAAGTTTCTGAGGATCTCGGAAACATTCCCTGGCTCAATATCAGTTACGAAGGGCTGAAGGATTCGGGCGAGGAAACCCGAT
The DNA here is from genome assembly GCA_049290195.1 of Candidatus Zixiibacteriota bacterium. GTDB lineage: Bacteria > Zixibacteria > MSB-5A5 > GN15 > FEB-12 > FEB-12. Next base: position 13,514 of record JBATNE010000172.1, on the reverse strand, counting down.
TGGAGGCTTTTGCGGACCAGGTGCGGGCTTTCGGTCGTCGCGAGTCAAAGGAGCCAAGTCGCATATCCCACTAGGGGATAGGGCGAGTCGGCGAGTTCGGCCGCGGTCAAATTGAATCATTTGGCTTGATATTCCGTCTAACTTGATATATTACCGGTCCATAAGGTGTGCTTCACAATCGGCCGCGGGGATGGAACTGGCGGTTGTTGAGGCTGTTTAAGAGACACGAAGAAGATATTTGAACTCGTTTGGAGGAAACAATATGGCAAAGCCGATTGAGATTACTGATTCCAGTTTTGAAGCCGAAGTTCTCCAGTCTGACCGTCCCGTGGTTGTCGATTTCTGGGCGACCTGGTGCGGACCGTGCAAAATGATCGCGCCGATTCTTGAAGAAGTGGCGACTGAGATGGGGGATAGGGTAAAGATCGCCAAGCTGGATGTTGACAGCAACAATCGGACGGCCGGCAAGTACAATATCATGTCGATTCCATCCCTGCTGTTCTTTAAGAACGGCCAGGTAGTCGACCAGGTTATTGGGGCAATTCCGAAATCGCAGCTCGTTTCGCGCCTCGAAAAAGTACTCGCCTAAGCATCTTACACTGACGCAGAGATGGGCCCGTTGCAAGACGGGCCCACTTTTTGAGAAAGGGACCCCATGGAATTCTCCGACTTGTTGATACTCGCAGCCGTTGTCGTGGGGTGGTATCTGCTGACCACAAAGGTGCTTCCACGGATGGGTGTGCCTACCTGACAAAGCCCGAGTTGCCGTCTCCCGGAGGGAGACAAGAAAGTCCCGGAGAGCCATGAGTCAGAGGACACAAAAGCGCAGGGGCCCAGATAGTTCCACAACTTCGCAGGACCCCCTAACAGAGTCCGAAAAAACGCCGATAAATAGTAGACTATGAGGAACTTCCAGGGTAGCAGCTATTCGGGCGGGTCTGTCGGGTTTGGGCCCGGAATGGTCTCGCCGTTCATCAAATGGATTTTGATTTCCTGCGTCGGGGTCTTCTGCGCGCAGTATTTCTTTCCATCAATCACTGACTTGTTTGGGCTCACTCCGGCCTTTTTCATCGCTACGTTTCCGAGCTACATTTTCCAGCCCATCACCTACATGTTTCTGCACGGCGGCTTTTTGCACCTGCTATTCAACATGTTTGCGCTGTGGATGTTCGGGACTGAGATTGAGTACACATGGGGAAGCCGTTCTTTCGCGCGGTTCTATTTTCTCTGCGGACTTGCCGGCGCGGCCCTGACGCTGATCGTTTTTCCGCATCAGATGAACCCCATGATTGGTGCCTCAGGCGCAATCTACGGTATTCTGGTCGCGTACTGGCTCATGTTTCCGGAGCGGGAGCTGTTCTTCTTTCCCCTGCCGATAGCCGTCAAAGTCAAATATGCGATACCGATTCTCATGGTGATCAACTTCCTCATGAGCGGCGCCAATGTCGCGCATATGGCTCACCTGGGTGGCGCCCTCTGTGGCGTTTTGTACCTCAAACTCGACTGGCGCTGGCTCAGGATCGGTAATCTGTTTAAAAACTTGCGCTACCGTCGCCAGGAGGCTAAACTGGAAAAAAGACGTCAGGCGGCCGAGGACATCATGAAACGGGTCGACACCATACTCGATAAGATCAACGAAGTTGGTATGGAAAACCTGACCAAGGCGGAGCGCAAATTCCTCGAAGACGCTTCGTCGGAACTGTCAAAGCAAAAAGAGCATAACGAGAAGTAGGTTCGCAGCATGCGCAAGCGGATACTGGTTGCCCATTCAGTCGACGCCACCCGGTCAATCGCCGAAGCGGTTCTTCGTCAGAACGGCTACGACGTCATCGCGGTGCCGAGCGCCGATCGGGCCAAAGAGGTAATTCAGTTTGCGCGCCCGGACCTGATTATGGTCGGTGCCGATCTCATGGGAGCAGGCGACCGCCCGTTTTACGAAAAGATTCAGAACGATCCGCGAACCGCTTCGGTGCCGCTGCTCATTTTCGAGCCGACCGAGCCGATGGATCTCCCGTTTCCCCAGGAAGTCATCATTCCTCAGCCCTTCGATCCGCGTGAACTGATACAGCGAGTGATGACCTTTTCCGGGCAGTCTGATGCGCGCCGTCCGGCGCAGTCGGCGAATCCTCTTTCCTCGATGCCGGTCGATGATGATTTCCTCGATGCCGCATTGGGGCTCGACCGAATCGATGTCACCGACTCTGAAGTCATGGATCGGACGAATATCAATCGCAAATTGGCCTCTCCTGAGAAGCCGGTTGGATTTGGGCACGACGAGAAAGACCCGCTCAACGAGTCAGCGAAGGTCGAATCGCTCATGATCCGGGAAGAGCGATCGGAGATTGAGCGCAAGGCGCCGCCGGTCAGGCCGCAGGCTCCTCCCACAGCTCCTACCGGAACGAGCAAACTTGAGATCATGAATGACCAGTACGGTTTGAACGACCCTGATGCGTTCAAGGTACAGCACAAGGAAGACCAGGTGCACGATTACGACTGGTTCGTCAAATCGATGCAGGATGAGTCCAAGGGAGGCGGACCTCGCCAGCCTGCAGCTCCGGCGACTCCGCCCGGAGAGTCTCAGAAGTTGAACATTTCCACTACTGCCGCCATGGTAAATCCGATCACTCCGGGCCCAGGCGCGCCGCCGGTGGTCACTGAGACGCGTAGCATGCCGGCCGGCAAGAACCGCAGTGCCGGGGTAGAGAAGTTCATCGACGAGTTCAAGAAGGAAATCGAGGCGCTTCGGTCAAACGAGCCGGAGAGCATTTTTGTCGAAGACGGCCAGAAGCACCATGCCAACGAGTCCAGTCTGCTCTGGGAAGAGACGCTGGAAAAGATCAGCCCCCAGCAGATGGAGCTGTTCACCCGCCAGCTGGCCCAGGAAATCGCCGAAAAGATTGCCGAAAAGATCATCTCCCGCATAGATAGCGACAAACTCCTGCAACTCATCAAGTCGGAAATTGTTACACACCTAAAATCGCGCTCAGTCTGAGCCGGGTCCCATCTGGGTACTTGCCAGCCGCGTGAAAATCCCGTACCATTCCGATCATGAGGTGTGCCTGTGCTTGAACAACCAACTGTAGAAATTTCCGCGGCGCTATTCGCCGGGTTCCTTTCCTTTCTCTCGCCCTGTGTACTTCCCTTGATTCCGGGATATCTCTCGTTTATTTCGGGAGTGTCGATCGAGGAGCTGACTTCCAAGGACAAAGTGGGATCGCACTATCGCCGACTGCTCTTGAACACGTTCTTTTTCGTCATTGGATTCTCAGTCGTCTTTGTGCTCCTCGGCGCGGGTGCCAGCTCCATTGGTCATTGGCTCAAGCAGCATATTGCGATCTTTAACAGGGTGGCCGGTGTGCTGGTCTTTCTGTTCGGGCTCCATGTTGCCGGTGTTTTCAGGGTTGGCGCGCTGAATTATGAAAAGCGTTTTCACCTCACCGGTGTGAAGCAAAAGGGGATTGTGGGAGCGTTTCTGATTGGATTGGCGTTTGCTTTCGGCTGGACGCCCTGTATCGGGCCCATTCTTGGTTCGATCCTGACTCTGGCCGCACAGAATGGCAGCAGCGCCAGCCAGGGGATAATCCTGCTTTCTTTCTATTCTGCGGGGTTGGGAATCCCTTTCATATTGACTGCGTTACTCTTTACCTATCTGATAAGCACCTTTGGATTTATCAAGCGTCATTTCCGGGCCGTGGAGATCATTTCGGGAAGCCTGCTCATGATAGTGGGCGTGCTCATGTTCTTTGACATGTTGCAGCGAATTTCGGGCATGTTGCTCGATCTGTTCCCGTCGCTCCAGAATGTCGGCTGATCTCTGATAATAAATATCGGGCCTTGCTTGACGCCGAAATCGGCGGGGCATATATTGATTCCCAAGCTGATCTATCTAGTGAGCACAAAAGTATGCCAGCAAAGAAGAAGTGCGATTCAGTTATAGCGATCTGCATTCAGGAGTTGACCGAAGACGGTTCTTCGATGAATCTTGGAGCCATCAAGGGAGATGATCTTCGCTTCCTGCACCAGGCATTCATCTCGGATACCGTTGTCAACGCCCTCAGTGTACCAACTGCCGATACACGGCTGTATTATATCGACGAACCTGACCGGAAGAAGATGCTTCGGGTCATCGTTGAATATCTCGATCATAAGTTAACCGGTAAGCAGGCCGAAGCGCTCAAGACCCGCTTTTCGACTCATGAACAGAAGAAGGAACGCTGGGGCGTGCGTATGCACGAAGTGTTCAGTGACTGTTTCGACGCCGGGTACAAGCATGTGCTGCTCCTTGGCAGCAGGACGCCGACTATCAATCCCAAGATGATGCAGACAGCACTCAAGATGCTTAAAGAGTCCGATGCGGTGTTCGGGCCAACTCCCGAAGGTCGGTATTACGATCTTGGCATGTCCGGAAGTTACCAGATCGCGCTTGATGATTTCGACTGGAAGGCGCCGAGCATTTATTCGCAGGTTGCCGAAGCTTTCACTGAGAAGAAGCTGTCCTGGAGCGAACTGGAAATCTGGTACGCTGTGGAATCATCGGAGTATCTGGAGATGATGGCTCGGGACATCAATCAGTACCGGTTTGAAGAGGACGAACTCACTGCTCACGAGACCGAAGTCGTTCTGGAACGAATTCTGGCTCGACTGGAGTAGTGATGGAACGGCAGCTTCAGAAACTCAGCTGGCTCACCGTCCGTGACCTGGTTCCTTCCAAGATTGACACCGTGATATTTCCGCTCGGTACGGTTGAGGCCCATGGCTCCGCCTGCATTGGTACCGACAACTACATTCCCGAAATAATTGCCGGTGACATCTGCGAACGACTCAACGCTCTGGTTGCCCCAACACTTAATTATGGCATTACTCGATCTTTGTATCGATACAACGGCGGGAATACGATCGACGAAGGGCATTATCAGCTGTTCGTTCGGGACATTCTGGATTCCTTTGCCGACAACGGCTTTCACAATATCATCGTGATGAACGGCCATGGCGGCAATAATTCCGCTCTCAAGGCTGTTGCGGCTGCCTACAGTCGCGAACGCAAGGTCAATATTGCGGTGATACACTGGTGGGAGCTGTGCGGTAAAATGACTGAAGAGTTTTTCGGCAATGTCGGCGGTCATGCCGGCACTGACGAGACGGCCCTGGTCCAGTCGATCGATCCGGCGCTAGGGGGTCAGGATAGGTACGACCCGGATCTGGCCTATCACTTCCGTCCAGGCGCCGACGTCTACCCGGTCCCGGGCACTATTCTGCTGTACAAAGAGGGAGAGGGGTATCCCAACTACGATCTTACCAAAGTACATGAATTCCGCAGCAGGGTCAGTCAGACAGTGGGTGATTTTGCGGAAATGGTGATCGCGCGCTGGCGCAAATTCGGTCTGTAATCTCTCCCTAGAAGTGATCGACATACGTGAGTCGCAGTCCGCGTGTAAACGTGGAAGACTCCCGTCTGTTCGTCAACAGGTCCTTGAAGAGTAATTCCAGTTCAAGATTGTCCGTAAACAGCCACTTGACCGACGTGTTCAAGTAGCCCCGACCCTTGCCAGAGAACGGCGTGAGTCCGGGCGGAGCGTCGCTGCGATCATCGTTGAGGGCGAGGTCGTATTCGGCAAGGAACGCGAAATTATAATTGAACGTGGCGTCGAATCCGAAGAAGAAATTCACCTGGTTGTCGTTGTCGACCTTATGTTCCCTCGATGTATTTACTCCACCGTGCCAGCCCGATGTCCATCGGTAGAAATAGAAACTCCGGCTGGCGACGAGATAGAACCCGCGGGACTTATAGGTGAACCGTTGTTGGGGTTTGCTCCAGGCACCATCTCCCTGTGAACTGTAGCCGATGGTGACGGCGGGGAAGTACTGCATTTCATCGACGATGCGGAATTTCGCCGAAAACTGGATATTCGGATTCCACAGCGGATCTTGATTGGAGAGCGCCTGATCGGCTCCGTAGGAAAGCCCCAACTGCAGCCGATTTGACAGGCCAATGTCGGTAAATCCAACCGCACCGCCTCCTGAATAGACGCGCAATCCGATATCAAAATAGCCGCGCGGGAGAGTCCCGGCGGTCGGCATATCGATCAAATATCTTGGTGGGATGTCATAGAGTGAAATCGGTGCGTTCTGTCTCTGGGCTGGTCGAGGATTATGCAGCGAGTCGCGTGCCGGTTGACCCAATACCATTGCTGCTCCGATAGTCAGAACAAGTCCGGCGATACTAAGCGTCTTCTTTATCATCTGTCGAAACCCTGCAACGTGTTATACCCAAAACATCAGAAAGAGTATAGAGTTGAGGGCGAGTTTAAGTCAAAATAAAAACCGGCGAGCGCTTTTGACGTGGTCCTGAGGGGGAGGGTTTGTCCGATTCAGACACCAACGAGGCGATCGAATCGAACGGACAGCTGTTGTGCGACTGGGCCGACCGCAAAGCGATGCGCTTTGTTCCCGACGACAATTTCTGAAACCGGGGCCACGAGTTTCAAGGAGCTTGAAATGAATATCTCGTCGGCACGAAGAAGTCCGGACAGATCGACTCGTCTTTCGACAATCGTGATACCTACTTTGTCCGCCTCCTTGAGAACAAACTTGCGCGTTATTCCGTCGAGGCATCCGGCTGAAAGGGGAGGAGTATAAACGCGTTTCCCCTGTGACCAGAATATATTTGCCGATGTTACCTCGGCGACCTCATTTCGTTCATTCAACAGAATGGCATCGTCGAACTTGCGTTCCTTGGCCTGGCGCAGGGCGGCGGCACTGATAACATACGAGAGCGTCTTGATATTGCGGAAGACCGAAGCGTGGTCGACTTTGAAGTCGGACACGATCAGGCGAAAGGGCTCCCTGGGAATTTCATGGGGGGAAGCACTCAAAATAACCTGTGGCTTTCCCTGTCGTCCGACCCATCGAGCCGACTCCCCGCTGGTCATGGTCAGTCTCAACTTCTTCACCCGATCCGGATGCGCCTTGAGCGTCTTTTTCATCCACTGGACCAATACGGCATCCGAGACAGGGAGCTTGAGCCCGATTACTCTGGCTCCCTTGTGGAGACGGGCGAGGTGCTCTTTGGTGAAAATCGGCCGGTCATCGATCCCAAGGAGTGTCTCAAACAATCCCTCGGCATAGAGTAGCGCATTGTCAAAGACGGAGATGACTGCTTTCGACTCTGGTACAATTCGGCCGTTTATTGTGGTCGCAGTTTTCATACGTTCAAACTCGATTGTTCAATTCCCAGCGAGCGGAAGAGATTGTGTGCCTTGAGGAGAAGTTCCTGATACTCCTGCTCCGGGTCGCTATCGGCGACAATTCCGCCACCGGCGTGAATGTGATAGAGGCCATCTTGATGAATGAGTGTGCGGATGGCAATATTAAAGTCGGCCCTGTCGCGAGTCAGATACCCCAGACATCCCGTGTAGTAGCCGCGGGGCGTTTCTTCAATGGCATCAAGGATTTCGACCGCGGCCCGCTTGGGAGCCCCGGTGATTGACCCACCCGGAAGTAGCGCTGTGCATATTGTGTCGAACGAGACATCCGGCCTGAGCTGAGCCGTAACGTCGCTGACAAGATGAATCAAACGAGAGTACGGTTCCGGTCGGAAGAGTTCCGGCACCGATACGGTTCCTGTCTTCGCAATTCTCCCCAGGTCATTTCGCTCCAGATCGACAATCATCAGATGTTCCGCGCGATCCTTTTCCGATTGCTGGAGCTGCGCCGTCAGTTGTGCATCTCGGTGCGGGGAATGGTCACGACGAATAGTCCCTTTTATCGGGCCGGTGCTTATTCGGTCTCCCTCCCGGAGAAACATTCTCTCCGGCGATGAGCTGATGATCTGGTAGCTCCCGAAATTCATGTAAGCACTGTAAGGGGCGGGGCTCAGAGTTCGAAGCTGCAGGTAAACGTCAAACGGATTCTGTGAGGACAGGAGATCAAAGCGATGCGTCAAATTCGCCTGATAAATGTCGCCTTCGAATATGCGCCGCTTGATCTCAACGACTCGATCCATATAGCCGCGTCGATCGATCTTCCGAGTGACCTCTACGTCGTTTCGGCTGGTACTGGCCGGAATTTCACGCCCCGCGGAGGTTGTAGGAAACCGGCTCTTGCCCCTACCGATGTGCATGACCGTGTCATACACAAAGAAGTGAAGATCGGGAAAGAGGGGCGTGTGACGCGAAGGCAACCCAAGTAATGCCAACATGCCATCGTATGTAATCCCACCGACTGCGGTCCACCCGTTTTCCTGCACCAGTCGTTCAACAGCGGCAATCGCCCCCTGAAGGTCTGATGGAATGCGCGTGGAACTACCATCTCGCACAATTGACAATTCTCCGTTGCTATAGATGACCTCGATCCGCGGACTATGGGCCAAGAAGGACTTAGTGCCGCGATCTCCCATTGAGAGGGAGGAATCAAGCCACATCGTGCCGCGGAGGTGTGCTGATTGGTGCGCTGCTGTTGCCATTCGCAGAAATAGTGTATCAACAATCTGAGTCATTGGGTCCCGATAAACTATTCCGGAGGCGGGGAATGTCAAGCGCGAGGCGGAAATGTTGACTTCTCCCAATCCCGATGGTTACTTGGGCCGGTGGAACTTCTACCTCTGGCCGTCATCCTTGCGCTCATCATCCTGGCGCTTCGCTTCAAAGCGCCGGTAGGCATTACCCTGTTCGCCGCAGGAATTCTGTTGTCCCTCTGGTATCGCGTCCCGTTTGCCAGTCTTACCGCGGGCTACTGGGACTTGGCCAAGTCCGAACGGTTCCTTTCTCTAACTGGGGTCATGATCCTGATTACGACCCTCGGCGCGTTGCTGAAAGAGCTAGGGTACCTCGAGCGGCTCTCAAATGCCTGTCGAAGGCTCAGAGGCGGAAACCGAACAGCTGTCGCCATGCTGCCGTTCCTGGTAGGTCTTATGCCGATGCCGGGCGGGGCGCTGCTGTCCGCACCGCTTGTCGATGAAGTGCTTGCTGCTCCGAAATATTCCCCCGAATTCAAAACGGTGACCAACTACTGGTTCAGGCATCTGGTTGAGTTCTTCTGGCCTATCTACCCTGGCGTAATTCTCACACAGGGGATTACCGGGATGCCGATGTTCAAGGTGTCGCTCCTGCAAATTCCGATGACGGTGATAATGGCCGTATTGGGCGGCTTCTTCTTCTCCCGCGCAATTGATCGCTCTGGGGATCTTGAAAACCAAACAGTGAAATCGATCTGGCACATCGTTGCCTCTCTTTGGCCAATCTTGATTGCGATTGTCGTCCATGTGTCTTTCGGAGTCGACATGGTATGGGGCGTTCTTGCCGGAGTCATCGCGCTTCTGATCGTCTCTCGTCCTTCAAAGGCTATCCAGTGGGACGCAATCAAGAAGGGGCTTTCTTATCGCATGGTGCTTCTGGTGTTCGGCATTCTCTCGTTCCAGACTGTTTTGGAGCTGACCGGAGCGATCAATGCGGTTCCCCGGATGGCTGCCGCCTACGACTTTCCGCCTGAACTGGTGATTTTTCTCGTCTGCTTCACGGTTGGTCTGTTGACCGGGATGGTGGCCGCCTTTGTCGGAATGGGGTACGTCCTTCTTGCCCCGTTCTTGTATAGCCCCCAGATCATTCCCGGCAACATTTTGCTAGCCTTTCTGTCCGGTTATCTGGGGATGCTTCTGTCCCCAACCCACCTCTGTTTGATCCTTACTAACAGTTATTTCAAGTCGGACCTGGCCAAAGTGTATCGACTTATGGCCATACCCCTGATACTTCTGGCCATTCTGGGGTTTCTCGTCTGCAAGTCCGGCTGGGGCCGGCTGTTTGTGTAGTCTATTACTGGACAATAGGTTAGGTGTCACGACCGGACCTTTCCGATGCCCTGGGGGATGAGCCAGGACGCCTGGAGGGGCCAGCGGTTCGACCGCCAACTGTTAAGTATCGTTAACACATACGCTTTTGACGAAAAAAGCCGAAATCCAAGAGGAACTTTTGCCCCGGTCAATGGTACATTAGGTAAGGAACCCTTTAAGTAAGGTTTTTGTCTATGGCAAAAGAAACCGAGAAGGACATCGACTTCACCCTGATGAGAGCAATCCAGAAGGGGGATATGGTCGCGTTCAACAGCATGGTGGATCGGTATAAGGACCGCCTGATGAACGTCATCAGTCGGATGCTGAGTTCGGCCGAAGAAGCCGAGGACATCGTTCAGGAGACCTTTGTCCGGGTATATCAGCACCGCCATTCGTTTAATTTCCAGCACTGTTTCTCCACCTGGATTTACACGATCTGTTTGAACCTGGCGAGGAATGAACTTCGCAAGAGGAAGAAATTCAAATTCTATGAAATATCCGACATGCAGGGACACGAAGCCGAATTTGCCGTTGAGATGAAGCTCCCGAGTCGTTTGCCGCAGGCGATCAACGCCGCGATCAACGATCTTCCGGAGAAGTACAAGACGGCGTTTGTTCTTCGCGATGTCGAAGAAATGCCGTATGAAGAAGTCGCGGCCGTTCTCGGAGTCCCTCTTGGGACGGTCAAATCTCGGGTGAATCGCGCCCGTTTGATTTTGCGTGACAAGTTGCAGCCGAGACTGGAGGAACAGCATGCGTTGTCGAAAAGTACGCTCCTGCCTGTCAGCATACTGTAAAGATGAGCTGGCAGGGCGTCAGCTTTTGGCAGTAAAGAGTCATCTGGGCGAATGTGAAGACTGTCGGAAACAGGAAGAATTCGTCCGGGTAATGCACCAGAAGACTGCTGAGCTTAAGGGTCCGGCTCTGTCCATGGATTTCAACACCAAGCTGCTTAACCGCATTGGTCAGGAGCGTTTTGGCGAGACCCGCACGCGCGCCTATCTGCCCAAGCGTGCACCTCTGGTCATGTGGCGTCGGGTTGTTCCGGTGCTGGCGTCGGTCGCCGTTGTCGCCTTTGCGATAGTCTCGATGGGCCAGGGAGACTCGACCGGAAGGAATCAGTTCTTCTCAAGCAACCTGTTCGGTTTTGGCGGCGGTTCGTATCAGAATTGCCAGCCGACCAATAATCCCGGTTATGCCGCACAGCTTCGCCGTGACTGGTCGTTGAAAAGCCAGATGGAACAGACGGCAAGGCTCAATCGATTGTCGGTGATGCTTGTTGGTGACAACGATTTTGTCTCCACTGGATGCTGTCCATCGGGCTGTCTGGATTCCTATGCCGGTCGCGGCATGTCTCAGACCACCGCGTATTTCCGAATCAGACCGTTGTTGCGAGTATATGAGCCAAATGTCGCCCCCCGTATGCAGGAGGCAGGATCAATTTACTAAAATGCTAACGTGTTATCGAGTGACCGCCCGGACTGTTTTACTTCCCCTGATCCTGGCGGTCTTTTTTTCCAGACCCTCGGCCGCTCTTGATCGGCCACTGACATCGCTCGAGTCCGGGATGACCGACCTCGTGTACGATCTCTCCCGCTCCGTTGTCACCGTCGAGAGCTTCCGTCGAATCTCCACCGGCCCCGGAATCGGTTCCGAAGCAATTCAGAACATGATCTCATCCGGTATCGTGTGCGATACCTTTGGGAATATTCTGGCCCTGGCACCGTACGTGGTGGGGAAGGACAAGATATTGGTGGAATTCGAGGGTGTCTCCATCCCGGCCAAACTGGTAGCGGTCGATTACTACTCCGATCTTGCCCTGGTTCACGTAGAGCGCCGCATTGGCGTGCCTGCCCGATTCTCAGACAAGCAAGTTTGCGCAGGACAAATGATCATTGCCATGGGTAACGCCTACGGCTTGCGCGCCTCTCCTGCACTGGGCTTCTGTGCCGGACTGCGCCAGGACGGAAACCTGCAGTTTTCGGTCCCGATTACTTCGAGCGCCGTTGGTGGAGGAGTATTTGATCTTTCCGGGCATCTCATAGGAATTATGACCGGCAGTATCGGACAGGAAAATCGCGTAGCACTGGCTGTACCCGGATACCAGGTCCCGGCAGTCATTTCCTATCTGAAGACGCACGGGGATCGTGTGGCTGGCTATATTGGTATTCAGACTGCGGACATAGAGATCACGCCTCCGCTTGAAATCACAACGCCATTCACGTTTGCCTCAGCCGGAACGCCCGGATCATCCGGTCAGAATCTGATTGATGAGGGGATTCTAGTGACTAGCGTTGTCGATGGTTCGCCTGCCGACCAGGCCGGACTGGAAAAAGGGGACCTCGTTCTGGCGATCGATAATCGGCGACTGGTCTCGGCGGTAGAATTTTCCGGTCTGGTGCGTCAAGCCCCGCCGGGCGCCAGTTTCACGGTCACTTACATTCGCCATACTACCGTTGCCAATTCGCGTATCACGGTCGGCTCGCGCGCGGCCTATCACTTGCAGCCGATGTACGAAGCCGGAAGCGCTTCGGATGTCGCTCCCAAAGTTGATTCGCTGACAGCTATGCTCAACTATCTGAAGTCCGAAGTCGGACGGTTGGAAGAGCGTATGCAGCGACTCAAATAGCCGTTTTTCAAATTGCCCCACCTCTATTGTTGGTTGTAGATTCATATCATGGGAACAACCATCGATTTGCAGGAATTTCGCGACCGCCTCGACAGTTTCAAAGCGTCTAAATACACCGTCACCCGGACTCTGGTGCTGTATGCCGCCACGCTGGCAATAGCCGACGAGCCGACGATGACATCGGCGGTTCATCTCGGTCAGCGCCAGTCGATCGAGCGCTCGCTGTTCTATGAAATCGTTCTGCAGTCCTACCTTTTTCTCGGATTTCCCCGGATGTTAATCGCCTCCGACCATCTCAATCGAACCATGCCCGCGGAAAAGCGGCGCTCTGAATTGGAGATGGTCTCCGAGCAGGAATCAAAACACTGGTATGTCAATGGCCTCGCGTTGTGTAGAAAGATATATGGATCGGCCTTCGATGCTTTGCGGACTCGTGTTGAAGGGGTGTCGCCGGAAATCTTTCGATGGATGATCATCGAAGGATATGGCAAGGTCCTTTCCCGACCCGGACTTGGGCTGATCGAGAGAGAACTTGTGAATGTTGCCTTTCTGATGATCGAGAACCGCGACCAACAGCTGCACTCGCATATGCGGGGATCACTGAACGTTGGCGCGACGCCGGAGCTGCTGAGCGCGGTGGTAGGTGACATTGGGACGGTCGCCGGAGGCGGTCACGAAACGGCTCGTGAAATTCTGGTTAAGCTGGGTTGCGCATGATTCGTCGGTGGTTCAAAATCCTGCTCATCACTTTTGCGACACTTGTCGTGATTGCCGCAGGGCTGTGGTATTATCTGTTCCACATGCACGGGCTCGAGGATTTTGCAGCTTCGAAACTGAACAAGATGCTCGCGACTACCGTTCCAATCGAGGTATCCATAGGTAAGATCGACGGCAACCTCCTATCGGAGCTGGTGCTCAACGATGTCTCGCTGAGATTCCATTCTCCCCGCGCGGAATATCAGTTCTTTGGCGCGCGAAGTATATCCCTGGCGTATTCTCTCAAAGGGGTCTGGACCGGTAACTATGCCCTGAAGTATCTCATTCTGGATGGCGCAGTCGTCA
>JBATNE010000171.1:0-1869 GCA_049290195.1 Candidatus Zixiibacteriota bacterium | reverse complement strand
CCACTGCCAGCGCCCCTGCCATGTTGCGATATTTCTTCAGAATGTCCTGACTCCGTCTCTCGTTCCCTGAGGCAATTAATATACTGCTGTGCGACCTGTCAGGCAAAAGAAAACCGGCACGGGGATCGCGCCGGTTCAAAAATCAGGTTTGTGGACCCAACTAGAATATCTTGAGTCCCATCGTGATCGGGATGAAGCTCGATGAACCACCGTCGGTCTGTATGCTCACATACCGACCCTGAACGAAGAAATTCATCGTCGGAGCGAACTTAAATTCGAGTCCTGCCCCGAAATTATAGTACAGCTTGTTCTGATTCCCCGGACTCTGGGCATTCAGGAACGCTGTTGCCAGCGGATCTGTCCCCGTGAACTCCCCGAACGTGACCTTGGCCAGACCTGCCCCTGCCAGCACGAATGGACGGAACGGCGCCGCCGGTGCCCCTGGAGCGATTCTCAGATCGCCGCCAAACAGCCAAACGGACTGCGTACCGTTCGTGACGCCGGAAAACGAACTTAAATCATAGGAGAACTTGTGGACTTCAGCCTTGGCCACAAATTGCGTCATCGGAGCCACCTTCATGCCAAGCCCCACCATACCATGGAAGCCGTTCTTGTAGGCATCCTTGAACTCAGATGGTGAGTTAGGAATGGAGATCAATCCTCCAGCATAGACGCTGAATGGTACCGGCGCCTGCGCCTGTACCGCGCCCCCCAAGAGCCCTAAAAGGGCTACGCCGAGTAGTAGTTTCTTCATCTGGGTCTCCTGTCTCAGGTAATTTATACGCGCTATATCTTGAAATCGGCGTTTTGAGGACTGAACTTTAGAAGCTGCTATCCGCAACCTGCCGATTGTATCACCCACGAAACTGGGGAACCGGCCACAGGGATCTTGGTCGTGTCGGCGTGTTGTTTGCTCCAATCCGTAATGCGTTCGAAAGAATCATCAGGGACAAACTTATCTTATTTTTCCTGTGGCGCTCTTTGTAAGATATTGTATCTTGAGCAGGAAATAGTTTTCCGGACAGTGTCCGGCCAGGAGAGGGTTGCAGGGGTAGAGTGAGTGCCCGAAAAGCATGGAGGAGTCACCCACGCGGTGATAGGGGAGACGCAATGATACACGTGTTGTGTGCTTTCCTGATTCTGACGGTACTCGCAGCCACTGGTCACGCCCATTCTCCTAAGTCGTCTCATGTGCAACTGGGTATTGGCTCGGCATTGCCACTAGGGCAGATTTCCGATCATTGGTCCCACGGTGTCAGCGCAAACTTTGGCATCGCTTTTACGACCTCTCCCGCCACTGAAATCGTTCCTAAACTTGAATACAGCCACCTGCCTCTGGAGACTACGGGAAATCCGAATATGACTGGAAGCTCGCTGTATACGCTGAACATCGGCGTCGACATCAATATCATCCCGCACAAACAGGCAGCTCGAGTGTCGCCAATGCTAACCGGAGGCATCGGAATGGGACGAGTCGCCGTCGCCATCTATCCCTACTATGAATACGCCGGACTCCAACGGACTGCGGAGTCAAATATCTACTTCAGCTTTGGGGGAGGATTGGCGATCTACTCGCAACGCACTGTGAGAGCTTTGTTCACTGTACGCTCGGTAATTATCCAGGGGGCGAGATCTTCAGTTAGTCTGCTACCGATAAGTTTGAGCTGGCGATTTCTCTAGGAGACGGATGCGTGATGAAGAAGGGAAATACCACGACGATGAAACTAACACCAGTTTTGCTTTCAGTCCTGATTTTGGTGGCACATACGGTGTGTGCTTCTGAAGGTCCCGGAGCCCACTTCATTCTGGGTGGAGGCATTACCCACGCCACAGGTTCGTGGGCAGACACGAAGGCGCCCGGTCTTCAGC
>JBATNE010000170.1:0-1671 GCA_049290195.1 Candidatus Zixiibacteriota bacterium | reverse complement strand
GAAGAAAAACTGATTATGCGATTAATGAGGCTGAAGGTAAAGAGCTTGGTTGGCTGGCAAAAGAAGTTGGCTCAAGAATTCACGAATAGCTACCAAGAGTTGTTGCAGCAACAAGTAACTCGAATATCTTGAGAGCTTTAGACGGCAAAGATTTACAATTTTTAACAACACAAGGTGATCTAGATTTAGGAATAATATTTTCTGCTGGTCGGATAGGCCTACATACTCTACAATTTATTCCCCCATCAGAAAACCCCGGGCTTTTAAGCCCGGGGATGAATGACTCCTTGCTTCCCGAGCAGACGCTTGCGTCTGCGTAGGGAATAAGGCATGCTTGGTGTAATGAGCAAGTATAGCGTTGGAGCACACACGACCCACCGACTAAAGTATCACTTGGTGTGGATACCGAAGTACAGAAAGAGAGTATTGAGAGGCCCACTGGCGAGGCGCTTGTATGAGCTACTCAAACAATGTGCTGAAATGAACCAATGGACTATTGATGAGCTGAACGTACAAACTGATCACATCCATCTGCTCATACAGCTGCCTCCCAAAGAAGCAGTCTCCCACGCTATGCAACTTATGAAAGGTGGAACGAGTAAAATGATACGACAAGAGTTTCCTGAACTTGAAGAGTTCCTGTGGGGAGACAGCTTGTGGGCTGATGGTTACTTCGCAGAAACGGTGGGTCAAGTAACAGAATCACGCATTAAAGCTTATATTCAAAACCAGTGACACCAAGTCATGCAGGTAGCCCAGAAAAAGCCGTGGGCTTTAGCCCGCGGTGGTTAACTTACTTTCAATGCAGTCATATCACGAAAGACGTAGTGGAGTAAACTCACAAGTTGTGAATGCGCTAGATGTAGTCATCGATGCTTTTACGAAAGAATATAGCGACTGGGAATCTGAACAATCTGTTGCTTTCGGAGGTGTACAGTACGCAAGAGAACGATTGTCTAATTCTGATAAGTTGACGTGAGTCCAATAGTCTATTTTGCGCTCGACCCCAGGCAAATCCGCTCCTAGCCCGCCAGAAAGCAACTCAAACACAATAAAGCGCATGCTCCTGAACGACTGCTTTTATGCTGCAAAGGTAGTGAGTTATTACGAGGTGCTTGATTAATTACTAAATTTATGGTATTATTTAATTAATGATAACTCATAATCCTGCCAGCGAAGTAACACACGTTAATCCAGAGCTTTCATCTAACTTTGAAGATCAGATTAAACGAGCTTTTGCTTACCCACTGCACTTAAGTTTAGGCAAAAAACGTGGCATTTCACCGGAAGAAATCGAGGAGCGAAAGCGTTACTATAGTGGCCAAGGCACCCCCGGAGAAATTGTTTCAGCTAATACCTCAACTCTTTATGAAGTTTCGACTGAAGATCCTGCCAGATTGGCGTTGCTGATTGCTCAGGCTTTGAGGCGACTAGAAATTACGAAAGCCTTCCTGATCCTGGCATAATAGTCTCCGGGGTTGTAGAGAAGGCGGCTAATCATGAAGTCGCACATGGTAGAATGGCTAACCTGCTTGGAGTTAGAAGTAGGTTCGGTGTCCGTGTTCTCCGAGATATTGAGGCTGATTTATGGGCACTTGGTCCGTTTCATTCTCTTATACCTCCATATGAGCATCTCACAGCTATTGAAGACCTTGCCATTTGTGTAGCACC
>JBATNE010000169.1:0-2523 GCA_049290195.1 Candidatus Zixiibacteriota bacterium | reverse complement strand
TCTCTATACAGTACCGATGTCCTTCCGGAAGCCAGGTACTGCAGAAGCGCGTCGATCGCCGGGCGATCCGCATGAGTGCCTTCCGGTATGTGCCAGCCGGCAATATAGAACGGCTGCGACGGATCTTCGATCACCATGCGGCGTTCTCCGATCTGGGGCGGCTCAACGGTGGCGATGCGGTCCGGCGGCGGCGTGTATTTGATCCGTCCCCAGTACTTCTGCGCCATCGAGAATACGTCGGCAGCTTTGACATCGCCGGCAATCACGATCACCATATTGGAAGGCACATAGTACTTGTCGAAGAAGGCGCGGGCTTCTTTGCGGGAATAATACTGAATATCAGACATGGCACCGATCCCCGGCATGCCATACGGGTGCACGGTAAACGAGAGTTCCAGGAACTGCTCGATCATGCGTCCGGTCGGATTTGATTCCGTGCGCATCCGACGCTCTTCGGCTACAACGTCACGTTCCTTGTACATCTCGCGGAAAACCGGATTCAAAAACCGCTCCGATTCCAGAGCCATCCAGAGTTCCAGCTTGTTGGACGGAAGGCTGTAG
This sequence comes from Candidatus Zixiibacteriota bacterium, assembly GCA_049290195.1. Classification (GTDB taxonomy): domain Bacteria; phylum Zixibacteria; class MSB-5A5; order GN15; family FEB-12; genus FEB-12. Next base: position 1,962 of record JBATNE010000169.1, on the reverse strand, counting down.
TGATAAGCGGTGATATCATTGGCGGTGAAGGCATTTAACCCTTCGCCCCCTTCGCGTTCGATAATGTTACCGAACTCATTGGGGATGACCAGCTGATATGATGCCTCGCGGGCCGCTTCATACGATTTCTGAAGACTGGCAACGCGGGCCGTATCCGGGTTCCGCTTGTCGCGCTCAGAGCGAAGCTCCATGAAAATGGAATCTTCCACCTGAATTAACTTGGCTTCTTTGGAATAATCCTTGGTGCCGAGCGTCGTGGTCCCTTTGAAGGCCAGATGCTCAAACATATGAGCCAGCCCGCCATACCCCTTGGGATCATCAACCGAACCGGCATTGACTACCGTGGCAAATGAAACGACCGGAGCGTCATGATTTTCCATGACAATAATCCGGAGCCCATTCTTCAGGGTCTGTTCGGAAATGGTCTTTTCTATGCCGGTGAAGTCAAATCCGAACGAACTTGACACTCCCCATAACGACAGAACGGCGCACAAGGTGGCCGCCCGCTGCGTCCATTTGGTCATTGGTTCCTCCATGTTTAAGAGACAGTCTATTTCCTTAATTGAAGGCGAATTAACCCGCTATTTCCTTAGCTGTCAAGCGCTTGTTAGCCCAAAGAGGACCTCAATACCCCCGAATTATTTCCGGCAGCCGCCAGGTACCACAGACCGCTCGTTTTCTTCCACAAAATGTTCGGACCGGCAAATTTAGGCAGACCAAGAGGAAGAACCTTTTTGGCCTCCGGTATCTCCTGTAGGAAACAGAAGACCAAAACTAACTACGGAGATTACAATGAAACAGGCAGTATTGATTTGGATCGTGATTGCCGTCGGCATGGCCCTCGGCGTTCTGGTCGACGTCACCTGCGCCGCTGACCAGACCGGCACTATCACCGGCAACGTCGTCAATAGCAGGACCGCCGAACCGGTGGCAAAACTCTCGGTCCTCCTGGTCGAGACCGGTGCCGTAGCCGTCACCGACTCCCGTGGCCGCTTCACTTTCGATGCGGTCCCCACCGGAGTATACGAGCTGCGTATCGAATCAACAGGCTTCGAAAGAAAGCAGGTAACCGGTATTACTGTCTCTAACGGCGTCACTACTCGCGTGTCCGTCGTCCTCGTGCCAATTGCCGAGAAGGACAAAGGAGAAAACGGACCAAACCGTATGCGTGGATACGCCGCCCAAAACTCGCAGGGAGCTGCCGACAGCGAATACAAGAACGACCGGGCAGGTGATAGTAAAGCGGCTTTGTCCATTAAGCCGATGCCCGACGCCCAAGTCGCTCCGAGTGTTGTGGCTCAGAGTCCTGGCCTCTCAAAGGAATACTCGCGAAATTACCAGGACCAGAAGCTCCAGGAAGTGCCGCGCAGAGCCCCGGATCGGACCTATTCCTACGAAATTATTCCGCCGGCTCCGCAAGACATGTTCTTTCGCGACTACGGCACTAACGGCTTTGTCGAAACCCGGCGTGACCCGCGCTCGACTTTTGCGGCAGATATCGATGACGCCTCATACACGCTGGCTCGTCGCTATCTGACCGAGGGCAATATGCCCCCCAGCGATGCTATCCGCGTCGAGGAGTTCCTGAATCATTTTGATTACAACTACAATCCCCCCGAAGAAGGGAAATTCAGGATCTTCTCAGAGTTGGCGACTTCTCCTTTCGACAGCCGTGCCACCTATTTGAAGATTGGTATCAAGGGGCGCGAAATCGCTGAGTCGCGTCGCAAACCGATGAGACTGACAGCCGTCATCGATGTCTCCGGCTCGATGGGATACGATAATCGCTTCGAAGTGCTCAAGCACTCGATGGCTTCCCTGGTAAGCAGACTGGATTCTGACGATCGCATTGCCATCGTTTCATACGGTTCCTATGCCACCGAAGTGCTCGCCCCGACGTCCGGCAATCGGCAGGGTGACATCATCTCAGCTCTGTACAGCCTCTATCCCGGCGGCTCGACC
>JBATNE010000168.1:0-4944 GCA_049290195.1 Candidatus Zixiibacteriota bacterium | reverse complement strand
AGATCCAAATGAAGGGAGCTTGGGGAGCGTGAATATCGTTCGGTTGGTACTAAGCATTGGTTTACTATTAACGGTTGGACTTGGGGGATGCAGCGACAAAGGCCCTACCGGTCCGACGTCGCAGGTCGACTATTCTTTTTACGGAATAGACAATCTAGACAGCCGGCGAGTACTGCGATTCCAACCATCAACCGGGATAATTGATACAGTCGGCGAGGATTTTCCGCAACTGCTAAGAACAAACGTCTCAGCTAATGGACAGTTGCTATATTTGGACTTGGCAGATTCTGTTGGTGTGTTTGACAGTGAATCGGGAGCACTTCTTAGAAGCTTGCCATACAGATCGTCGGTTACTGCTTTCTCTCCGGACGGGAAATACGTGGTACTGTCGAAGAACGGCGCATTAAGAATTCTCAGGTTGCCCACCTACCAGCTAGTGCTTGCCGACGATACCTCTCATTTTGGTGGGGCCGTTTTCTCGATCAATAGCAAGGACATTTACAGTGTAGGTGTTAGTTCAACTGGGTCGGGTACGTCAATTAAGCACCTCCGGATTTGTCCCATGGGAACAATTGAGGAGCGGTCTATCCCAGCGATGCCCGGGGCCTTGATTCAAGTTGCGCCGTCCATCGACCAAAAGCTGCTGTTCCTCTATTCTCGTTGGGATTCGTTTGGTTGTTCGTTCGGGGTCTATGATGTTCACGGTGATTCCTTGATTTACAGGACCGACTTCTCTCCGGGCGGCGGCTGGATTGTGGTTTCTCCGGACGGCAGAAATGTCTTCTTCACAAATCCGGGGACACTTCTCATTCCACCACAGCCTCCACCATCGGCGTTCTATATCTATGACATTCCGTCCAATACGGTGCATGAAGTAAGTACGTTTGGCTTGGCAGGTGATCCTTCTGAGCGCGACAATATGCCAGTAGGTCCGATGGCAATTACTCCGGATGGGAAAACGCTTGTGCTGGCGCGGGCGGTCATTGGAAATGACCTGGTCGTCTTTGACGTACCGAGCAAGAGAATCACGAAATACTGCTACTTCAACAATCAGGCATTCTTCTACGATATCACGTGTCAAACTGGGAGATGAACTTCAAACTAAGGAGGACGTATGAAGTATTTCATGGTGGGGTTACTAGCACTTTTCATTTTACTAGCCCCTGATTATTCAGCAAAGGCCGAGTTCTACCACGGTGGCGATGGGCAGATTGCACTCAGAGTTGATTCTTTGAAGGTTGCAATCAAGTTTGATCTAGGCAGGCCGACGGTAGAGGTTTTTGAGCAAGTGGTACGTCTCTTGGACATTGCCGATGACTCAAATATGGTGGACGGTTTTGAGTCAGTCCATATTGCTGCCGGAGGCGATCTCTATGCATTCATAGACAGCTTGAATAGCACTGACGGTATTCTTGCAGCAGAACCTTACTATTATGTGGATGACTCTCTGGCAGCGCCGGTTGGAGAGCAGCTCGTAGTGAGGTTTGACAGTTCTATGAGTAAGAGCGACGTAGAGCAATTTGCATTAGCCCATGACGCGGACACTGTAAGGGAATTAGAGTACATGTCCAATGTGTTTGTGCTGCGCAACACGAGCCCGCAGACGCAAAGGTTGGTGGACCTCGCCAATGAAATCCATGGTGAAGCAGGCGTAGATTACTCTCATCCAGTCTTCGGACTTCGACCAGTTCTCTATGCATACAAGTTATTTGATCGCTACAACGGCAATCAAGCCCATCTAAAGAAGATTATTGGAACATTCAATTCCGCATCTGTGTGGGATTTCTATGGTGCAAAGGACACAGTAGTTGTCGCAGTCGACGACGACGGAGTTACAACCCACGAGGATCTGCCGGCAGCGCGTGTCCTAGGCGGTAGAGACTACTCGTCCATTCCATATGACAACAACCCAGCGCCTGGGTCTGTTCAAGGGCATGGAATGGGGTGCGCGGGCATAATTGCCGCGTCCCATACTACGGACAGCGTGGCTGGCATCAACACAAGTTCTGGCGTCATTTCGATGTCTCCGGCAATCAAGATTCTCCCTGTGAAAATATTCGATGACGCTGGTGTAGGAACGACTTCTGATCAACTCGCAGCTGCAATTGTGTATGCTTATCAATCGGGAGCAAGTGTACTTTCCAATAGTTGGGGCTATAACACAAATCTGGACCTGTTTCCTGTGATTGATGATGCAATCGACAGGGCGGCTACGCTTGGTCGTGGGGGAAAGGGTTGTCCAGTCATATTTTCGTCGGGTAATGGCTCGGCTGCCTGGGTTGGCTATCCAGCATTCCGCTCCAATTGTTTCGCAGTTGGCGCCATCAATCTTAGCGATGCGCGTTGGTCGTACAGTAACTACGGCTCTGCGCTAGATATCGTAGCGCCGAGCGGAAATACCAATTTAGCTGGTGACGTCTGGACGCTCGACCAAATGGGCAGCGCAGGGTTCAACCCTAACCAACCGGTTTCTTGGAATTGCAGCAGCCCTAATGATCAGGACTACGATTGCCACTTCGGTGGCACTTCTGCGGCTTGTCCATTTGTAGCTGGTGCGGCGGCATTGCTATTGTCAAAGGCTCCAACTCTAACAAGAGCGCAAGTCTATACGTATCTCGATTCGTCAGCGGTGAAGATAGGCGCGACCCAGCCAAATACAGAATATGGTTGGGGACGTGTTGATGCTTTCCGCGCTGTACTTTCAGTGTCACACGGCGACGTAAATAACGATGGATTAATAAGTCTGGTTGACTTGAGTTCTCTTACAAGTTACTTAACTGGTGGGGGATTCACGCCATTTCCCAGTGTCAAACTGGGAGATTGGAATTGCAATGGCAGTGTAGAACTGGCCGATCTATCCGCGTGTGTCGCGTACTTACAGGGGATATCAGGTGCTACTCCTCCTGTAAAGCCTTGCTTCAAGTTCTGATTGTCAATTTGATTCATTCGGAAGTAGACCGCATTGTGAAGACCGGAGTTGATGTCTCCGGTCTTCTGTCTTAGGGAGATCAAAACTCGCACACACGGGCTTCGACTCCGCTCAGCCCGACGGTGAGGGGCTCGCCCGTGGTGAAGAGCATGGCAGGTCTCTACTCGACGAAGAACATCGTTGAGACCTTCCCTACGGCGAGCCGGCAGGTGTCGGGCACCTACAGGTCGAAGAACGGGGCAGGCGACCGACCTACCAGACATTGTCCTTCGGCTTCGCTCAGGATTGCATCTGGACTGGAACGCCCTGCGCATTTACAATGAGTTCTTAGCTGTAGGCGGCGGTTCTTGCTGCATCAAAGATAACAACTGAGATTGCCACGTCGTCACTGCGCCTTCGGCGCGTTCCTCCTCGTCCCGATTGAGGGCGGGATTCTGCGGTTTGCGGGGCTCACCTTGAACAATGACGCACTTCCGTGTCGGGTTTCTCATCCCGCGATGCGGGATTCGGAACGCCGACCTACAAACAAATGCCGCCAGGCAATTAAGCCTGACGGCATCTGCATTAGCGGTAACACACCCGAAAAGTGTGGTTGGAAGAAAAAAACTGCCGGGCAGAGGCGCCCGGCAGCACGTGAATACGAAATGCAATTATTCGAATCAGACTCGGCTTAGAACCCGTAGATCTCGCCGTATTTGGTGTTCATATACTCCACCAGCGGCTTGTGCGACAGCGGCTGACCGGTCACCTTCTCCACCAAAATTTTGGAGCGGTACCGGCTGCCATGCTGATGCACATTCTTGCGCAACCAGGTCAAGAGACCGGAGAAGTCGCCCCGTTCAAACTGGGACATCAGATCCGGCATGTCCTTCTTGGCTTTCGCAAACAACTGCGCCGAGATCAGGTTGCCCAAGGAATAGGTCGGGAAGTATCCGATCAAACCGGCGGACCAATGGACATCCTGCAAGCAGCCGTGTGAGTCCTTATCGACTTTGATACCGAAATACTTCTCGAACCGGTTGTTCCATTCACCGGCAACATCCTTCACTTTGAGTTCGCCCTTAATCAGCGCGCGCTCGAGTTCGAAACGCAAAAGGATGTGCAGGTTGTAAGTAGCCTCGTCAGCTTCGACACGAATATACGAAGGTGTCACGTAGTTGACGGCGCCGTAGAATTCATCGAGGCTCACGCCTGCAAGGGCATCGCGGAAAATCCGCTTGGCCTGCGGCATGAAATAGACCCAGAACGCCTTGGACCGGCCGACCTGGTTCTCCCACATGCGGGACTGCGATTCATGGACGCCCAAAGATGAAGCTTCGCCCATCGGTGTACCGAAATGGTTCCACTTGTCGATTCCCATTTCGTACAGGGCGTGACCAGCTTCATGCATGACGCCAAAGAAGGCATCGTTGAAGCGGTTCGGGTTGTAGCGGGTCGTGATACGGGTGTCTCCCGGGCCGACACCATTGCAGAACGGGTGGACGGTGATATCAAGACGGCCGGCTTCGAAATCATACCCGATGGCACCGGCGACAGCTTCGGAGAAGACGCGCTGAAGTTCGACCGGATAGGCGCGCTCGATGATGGAAACGTCCGGTTTCTTCTTGGCATTTTTTACTTTGCCCAGCAGTTCGACCAGATCGGTGCGAAGGGCGGCGAAGACCGTGGCGATTTCTTCGGTAGTAGCGCCCGGTTCGTAGTTGTCCAGAAGGGCGTTGTATGGTTCGCCTTTGTAGCCGTAGCATTCAGCTACCTGCTTGGTCAGGTCGACGACCTTCTCAAGCGAGGGTGCGAAAGAGGCGAAGTCGGACATTTTGCGGGAATGCTCCCACTGCTTCTCGGCAGCGGAGGTCACCACGACTAGTTCTTCGACCAGCTTCTTGGGGAGTTTGGTCTCCTTGTCGTAGCGGTGACGGATCTCACGGACATTGACAGCTTCGGGGCTGTCCGGATCTTTGACAAGATCGGACTTCTCGCACTCGGACAGAAGGTCACCGACACGCGGTGAGACGAAT
>JBATNE010000167.1:0-2509 GCA_049290195.1 Candidatus Zixiibacteriota bacterium | reverse complement strand
GTCATGTCCCTGCTCTTGTACGCCTACTTGAATTACTTCTCGCCGGTCTTTTATCCGCTGGCAAAGGCAACCGTCATACTTGCCGGTAAGGAAGCGACCGAGAGGTTCTTCCACTATCCCGGTCATTTCCTCTACCTCCCGGCGGTATTTGGCTGGTCCAAGACCCTTGTGGCCATACTCTTTGATGGTCTCTTTCTGGGCTCTGCAGCGCTTCTGTTACGCCAGGAATACCTCGGGCGAGGCAATAGCACTGCGAGTCGCGACAGGTCTCTATTGAGTTCCTGGGGGCATTTGATCCTGGCCTCATTCTCATTCAATCTGCTCATTTTTGCGGCCGGTTTTCTTCTCCCCATGGCCCTTCAGCCGATTCTTGCCGGGTATGCCAGGCGAAGCCTCATGTTTGAGTTTATCATACTCCCTGCGGTTTACTCGCTAATCCTGGCGATCTTCTTCCTGGTGATTCCGCGAATCGCTCTGTATGGGGAATCATTCATTCGGGCGCTGGGTCGCTCGTGGAAGAGCTTTCTCAAGCGGCCGCTGACCAGCTTCTTTCTCGCCGGCGTGATTCTCTTTGTTCCGATCCTCATCGCCACCATTGCCAATCACTCCGATATCATCATAGCCAAATTTTATCCCGAACTCGTCTTCTGGATTCTCTGGGTCGGACTCGGGGCCGATCTGCTGGCCAATTTCCTCTGGATGGGGACTTCCGTTCGCCTCCTGGTCGACAGCGAAAGCTGAATTCCTTTTCACTTCTGTAGCTCTTTCCCCTCCGAACTGTTCCATTTCGAAATCATTTGCCGGCAATCCCTTGCTTTTCGCCTCGGATTCGGCGCACGTCATCAGTCGTTGATCAAGAAATGACTCCTGGAACGGAAAAATTCGCATTTTCCCTGTGAATTTCCTGCTCACTTGGTCGATAAATCTGATGAACTGCTAAGGTGTAAAAAATGATGAAGAACATACTTCTAGTGGACGATGATCGGGAAGTTTCGCGGTCCCTTGCCGGACTGTTCGATACGGAGAAATTCGTATTCAACTTTCTCGAAGACGGGACCGAGGTGAGCTCGTTCCTGCAATCTCACAATGAAGTAGACCTGGTTCTTCTCGATGTCAACCTTCCCACGCTCTCCGGTCTCGAAGTTCTCAAACAGATCAGGACGATCAACGAGACCCTTCCGGTTGTCATGATCTCCGGATTTGTCTCGACCGAGAACGCTATCGAAGCCATGCGCGAGGGAGCCTTTGAGTATCTCACCAAGCCGTTTGAAATCGATAAATTGATCACGACCGTCAACAAGGCCTGCGGATTCAATCACCAGCCCCGGACGACCGGTCCGGCGCTCCGCGAAGACTCTACGCCTACCATTGCCGACGAAATTATCGGGAAATCGCCGGAAATCGTCGAGATCGCCAAATTGATCGGTCAGGTCTCCAAAACCGATGCTGCAGTCCTGATATTCGGTGACTCCGGCACCGGCAAGGAACTCGTAGCTCGTGCGATACACCGGAATTCCAAGCGTCGCAACAACGCTTTCCTGTCTGTCAACTGCGCCGCCCTTCCCGAGACGCTTCTTGAGTCCGAGCTGTTCGGACACGAAAAGGGAGCCTTCACCGGTGCCTATTACAAGCGAATCGGTAAGTTTGAACAGGCCGACAACGGTACGTTGTTCCTTGACGAAATCGGCGACATGTCCATGCTGACGCAGTCCAAACTGCTCCGCGTACTGCAGGAGAAACGGTTTGAACGCGTCGGCGGGAACGAATCGATCAAAGTCGATGTCCGCATCATTGCGGCGACCAATAAGTCACTGGTACAGGCCATGAAGGACGGTTCCTTCCGCGTTGACCTGTTCTATCGTTTAAAAGTCGTCTCTATATTCATACCGCCGCTACGCGACCGCCGCGGCGATATTCCGCTTCTGGCTGACTATTTCTGCAACCGGTACTCCCAGTTGCTGGGAATGGGACCGCGTCAGGTTTCCAAAAAGGCGATGGCGCTGTTGACCAAGTATCACTGGCCCGGTAACGTTCGAGAATTGGAAAACAACATCCATACGGCCATGGTGATGTCTAAGAGCGAAGCGCTTCAGGCGGAAGATTTCCCGGCGCTGGCTGAAGACAACGCCAAAGTCGAACTGGATCTTACAGTCCTGCAGAATGATTATGTCGAGACGTTCAAGCAGATCGTTGATCCGATCATGCCCAAGCTGATAGCCAATTCTCCCGGTCAGATCTATCATTTCCTCGAGTCCGCTCTGGAACGTGCCGTTCTCTCGGCTGCTCTTAAGCAGTTCGACGGCAACCAAGTGAAGACCTCCGAAGTTCTTGGCATCTCGCGTAATACCCTGCGCGACCGCATCGCCAAGTACAATCTTTACTAGGCCATCATTCCCTCTCTGCTTTTCGTGACAGCGTAAACGTGATTCTCTTGTTGTAGCATTAGTTGTATATTCCACTCCATGCGTATTTGTCATTTTTCAGACAGCCACCTTGGAGCCGGCGAGAC
>JBATNE010000166.1:0-4839 GCA_049290195.1 Candidatus Zixiibacteriota bacterium | reverse complement strand
ACGAAATCCTTGCCCGCCAATTGATTGACTACTCCCTTCAGCTCAAGAAAGGGGAGGTTCTCTATCTTGAAATCAAAGGGAAAGAGACCCTTGAACTGGGGAAACAGATCATTCGAATAGCCACTGACCGTGGAGCGATCCCGCTCTGGTATTACAACGATGAGTCGTTGATCCGGCAGTGGGTCATGGGAGCGGACGCCGATCAGCATAAGATTCAGGCAGAGCTACATCTCAAGCTGATGGAACGGGCCGACGCCTATATAGGCCTCCGAGGGTCGGATAACCCGTTTGATTTGGCCGATGTCGACCCCAAGAAAATGGAAATGTACAACTCCCTTTTCTATAAGCCGGTCCATCTGGAGGAAAGAGTCAAGCGGACCCGGTGGGTAGTACTACGCTATCCTAACAACGCCATGGCCCAACTGGCCCAGACATCGCAGGAAGCGTTTGAAGACTTCTACTTTGACGTCTGCTGTGCCGACTATGCCAAGATGTCCAAGGCACAGGACAAGCTGTTCGCCCTGATGGCGAATACGGACAAGGTCCGGATCGTATCCAAGGGGACCGACTTGAATTTCTCCATCAAGGGGATTTCGCCGATCAAATGCGATGGACACCGGAATATCCCGGATGGTGAAGTGTATACCGCGCCGGTGAAGACATCCGTAAACGGCACAATCACCTACAACACCCCTTCCCTGTATCAGGGAGTCGTGTACAACCAGATATCCTTCACTTTTGAGAACGGTAAGATCGTCAAGGCGACCGCCGACGCCAACGTTGACAAGCTGAACAAGATTCTGGACACCGACGAAGGTGCCCGGTATGTCGGGGAGTTCGCGATCGGAGTGAATCCGTTCATTTTGCACCCGATGAAGGACACCTTGTTTGACGAGAAGATCGCCGGATCGATACATTTCACGCCCGGACAGTGCTATGACGAGGCATATAACGGCAATCAGTCGGCCATTCACTGGGATCTGGTGCTGATTCAGCGTCCGGATTACGGTGGCGGCGAGCTCTGGTTTGACGGCAAGCTGATCCGCAAGGACGGCGTATTTGTCGACTCCGACATGGAAAAGGGGTTCTCTCGCGAGGCGCTCCGCCCTGCCGGCATGGACTGAACCGGTCCCTGCGACTGACAATCATGAGCCCGCTCCGGCAAGTTGCCGCTGCGGGCCTCTTTTTTGTGATTAAGCCGACAGACATGGGGCTTTACAGGCCGAAGCTCCCCTTCTATATTTCCGCCTCATATCGGACTAATTGACTCAAGGAGAGATATCATGACGCCGTACGAATACCTGGATCAAAACAAAGATAAGCGCTTCAACGAGCTGTTTGAGTTCTTGCGTTTTCCGAGTGTGTCGGCCAAGTCTGAGCACAACAAGGACAGCCTTGCTTGCGCCGAGTGGCTCAAGAATCATTTGAATTCAATTGGTTTCAAAGCCGCCCTCTACCCGACCACCTGCAACCCACTGGTCTATGCAGAGTATATTGTCAGCGAAAAGCTCCCGACTATTCTTTACTACGGTCACTATGATGTTCAGCCGGCTGAACCGTTTGAGCTCTGGACGACTCCCGCGTTCGAACCGCAAATCCGCGAAGGGTATATCTATGCGCGCGGCTCCTGTGACGACAAGGGGCAGACGTTCACGCACATCAAAGGGCTCCAGGCTATTTTGAAAACGTCCGGGACGCTTCCGGTAAACGTGAAGTTCCTGATCGAAGGACACGAAGAAGGTGGCAACACGGTTGACCTCTCCAAGTTCATCAAGGAACAGAAACAGCTGCTCAAGGCTGATATCGTCGTTGTCTCTGATACATCCCAGTTCAATAAAGATCTGCCGGCAGTGACGTTTGGTCTTCGCGGGATTTCTTCGGTGGAAGTCTGGGTGCATGGCCCGGACCGTGATCTCCATTCCGGATCGTTCGGAGGAGCAGTTGGCAACCCGGTCAATATCCTGTGCGAGATGATCGGACAGCTGCATGACAAGAACGGAAAGATTCTTGTCCCAGGGTTCTACAAAGACTGCAAACTCCCTACCGCATGGGAAAGGAAGCAGTTCAAGCGCCTCCCTTACAATGAAGCCAAATACAAGAAGGCTGTCGGCGTCCCGGCGCTTTATGGTGAGAAGCAGTACTCGACGCACGAACGGACCTGGGTCCGTCCGACGCTCGACGTGAACGGCATCAAGGGCGGCTATCAGGGCGAAGGCGGCAAGACTATTATTCCGTCGGTTGCCTCTGCCAAGATCACTATGCGTCTGGTACCGAATATGAAGCCGGCCGATATCGCCAAGAAGCTCGAGAAGTTCTTCAAGAAGATCGCTCCCAAATGCGTCAAAGTGGAAATGGTTTTCCATGGCGGCGCCGAAGCGGTCGTAGTGCCGACCGATGGTCCGTGGCTCGAAGCTGCCGGCCGTGCCATCAAGACCGGCTTTGGCAAGACTCCGGTCTTCATGAAGGAAGGCGGATCGATTCCGGTGGCGGGAGATTTCAAAGCTTCGCTCGGACTCGACACGATCTTTGTCGGGTTTGGTCAGAACGACGACAACATTCACTCGCCGAACGAACGGTTCAGAGTTGTGGATTTTGAACGTGGCTGTCGCACCGCGATCGCGCTACCGTACGAATTCGCGACTGTGAAGAAGTAGTCCATGGATCTGAAACTTGCAGGAAAAGGGGCGCTGGTCACCGGCGCCTCTTCCGGTTTAGGACTGGCGACGGCAATGGCACTTTCGGCCGAAGGTGCTGATGTCGTTCTCAATTCTCGCAATCTGGATAGATTGCGTGATGCGGCTGACAAGATTGAGAAAGCAACCGGACGCAGACCCGGTGTGGCCTGCGCGGATTTGTCTCAGCCGACCGATATTCCGGTACTTGCCGATCTGGCGCGAAAGGCGCTCCCCTCACACAACATTGACATTCTCGTTTCCAATACAGGCGGTCCCAAAGCAGGGCTGTTCCTGGAGCATGGTCAGGAAGCCTGGCCGGAGGTAGCCGATCAATTATTGCATTCAGCCATCTACCTCACGCGCGCCGTGCTGCCATCGATGGTGGAGCGCAAGTTTGGCAGGCTCATATACATAACCTCCATCGCAGCATTGCAGCCGATTGATGATCTGATTCTTTCCAATACCTATCGAGCCGGATTGACCGGGTTCTGCAAGACTGTGTCAAACACGTATGCCAAGTTCGGGGTCACGGCCAATACGGTTTGCCCGGGATACACAGCTACAGAAAGGTTGACCGATCTCGCCGAAGCCCGAGCCAAGAAGAGCGGTCAATCGGCCGAGGATGTGTTAAAGGGTTTTGGCGCTCTCTGCCCGGCAGGGAGAGTTGGGAAGCCGGAAGAACTGGCGGCGTTGATTACTTTTCTGGCCAGTGAACAGGCGGCCTATATCACCGGGGCATCGATTCCAGTCGATGGCGGCAGTAGGCGATCGCTAATCTAACGCATTATTAATCAGCTAGTTACGTCACAATCTTAATTCGACACTTCACCCGTGAAACAGACTGACCGCCCACTCCCGCAAAAGGAATCGCCTAACGGTGAGCCCAACGGGATTGGGTTCGGTGTACTCATCCCTCTCGTACTTATCCAGCAGACACTGGGGGCTCTCTGTTTCCCGGTAGGTAGGTATGGACTCGGCATCATAGAGCCATTCACGTTTGCATTCTACCGCTTTCTGCTGGCGACTGTTGTTTTGCTTGCCTTGACCAAACTTCGGAAGCAGGACCCGCCGATTGAGCGGGCTGATTATGGCCGGATAGTTGTCCTTGGATTGATAATCATTTTGGGAAATCAGGTGATGTATCTCTGGGGGCAATCGCTCACGGCGGCCGGGCATGGATCAGTGCTGTTTGCGACAACTCCAATCTGGGTCATGATCCTGGCGGCAATTTTCCTTCGTGAGCATCTCACCTGGAAGAAGATCGTAGGGGGAAGTCTGGCCGTGGCCGGGGCGTTCACGATCATCACGGCCGGCTCGCTGAAACTTGGGGCTGAATATCTCGTAGGAGACTTAATCATACTTGTGTCAGTCTGGGCGTGGGCGGTCTACGCGATCCTGGGCAAACCCCTGGCGGAGAAATACGGGGCGCTCAGAATTACCGCTTATGCGCTGTCCGCCGGTGCGCTTGCTTATGCGCCGTTCGGGTTGTACCGGGCAATCACGTTTGATTATTCGAAAGCCACGGTTGGCGGGTGGATGACGGTGATTTACTTTGCCCTGGGCAGCTCCGTCGCATCATATGTCATATGGTACTGGTTATTAAAGAAGATGACCGCCTCGCGCCTGGCGGTGTATTCGAACATTCAGCCGATTCTGGCGACATCCGTAGCCTATTTCGCCCTCGGCGAACGACTCGGCCTCCCCTTCTTTATTGGCGGGAGTATCGTGTTGGTAGGCGTGATCTTGACTGAATTGTAATGTTGAGTCAATACAGGAGAGCATAATGAAGCTTGGACTTCGACCACTTGTCTGGCCTATTCTCGGATTCCTCCTGGCAATCGCCGGGACACCCGAAGTATCATTTGCCGAAGGAGATTCGACCATGCATCAACCGCAGCACTTCTTTGGGCGCCTCCTTGGGACGCGACCTACCTGGCCCGGCGACATGACGGAAGCCGAAGGAAAGATCATGTCGGAGCATTTCGCCCGGCTTAAGAAATTCGTTATGGCCAAGAAGGTGCTGATGGCCGGCCCCTGTTTCGGCGATCCGGTCTTTGGGCTCTGCATACTCCGCGTGGATTCGGAAGCCGAGGCACGGGAGATAATGACCAATGACCCGGCAGTAAAGGCGGGGCTGATGACTTTTGATTTGGCACCGCTCACG
>JBATNE010000165.1:0-69654 GCA_049290195.1 Candidatus Zixiibacteriota bacterium | reverse complement strand
GTCAACCGCCCTGAAATGGGCGGTTGACATTGGGGCACAATGGGAAAATATTGCATCCATGTTTATAGATTATGTTGAAATAGAAGTATTTGCCGGAAACGGCGGGAACGGTTCGATCCACTTTCGGACTGAAAAGTACGTCCCCAAGGGGGGGCCGGACGGCGGCGACGGCGGCCGTGGCGGCGATGTGATCGCGGTGGCGGATCAGAACCTGAATACGCTGTTGGACTATCGATACAAGCGGATTTTCAAGGCGGAACATGGGGAGCCGGGCCGAGGGAGACTTCAGTCCGGAAGTAACGGGGAATCAGTCATTCTCAAAGTGCCGGTCGGGACAATTATCAAAGACATGGAGACGGGTGAGCCGATCGCAGATCTCGATACGATTGGCGCGCAGGTAGTGATTGCCCAGGGTGGACGGGGAGGACATGGGAATACGTTCTATAAGTCCGCGGTGAACCAGGCGCCGCGCAAGGCGCAGGATGGTGTGCCGGGGGTGACGCGGAAGTTATCGCTCGAGTTGAAGCTACTGGCGGATGTCGGGTTGGTCGGACTGCCGAATGCCGGGAAATCTACCATACTCGCGACTTTCTCCGCCGCACGGCCGAAGATTGCGGATTATCCGTTTACGACACTGGTGCCGAATCTTGGCATAGTGAAACTCCGGGAAGGAAAGTCCTGTGTGATGGCGGATATTCCGGGGTTGATCGAAGGAGCCTCGCAGGGGAAAGGGCTCGGGATTCAGTTTCTCAAGCATATCCAGCGGACCGGGTTGCTGATCTATGTGATCGATGTGAATGAGCCGGACATAGTCGCCACGCGGAAGCTTTTGGAAAATGAGCTGACAGCCTTTGACAGTGCCCTCAGCCATCGTGAGGCAGTGACGGTCATTACGAAGATCGACACGCTTTCGGCCGAAGAGGTGGCTGTGATGAAGGGGCGGGTGGCTTCACGAGTGCCCGATGAAGTGGGGAAGAAACGGGTAGTGAAGAAGGGGGTCGCCAAGAAGGTCGCAGTCAAGAAAGCGGCACCCAAGAAGAGCGCGAAGGGGGCGGTAAAGGGTGCGCAGCTGCCGGAAGGAACTTTATTCATGTCGGCGGTGACGGGTGAAGGCACGGACCAGTTCCTCAAAGAAATCGAACGGCAACTTGACCGCCAGCGAGCTTCGCGAGCGGCTGATTGATTCCATTACTCTTCTGACAATTCCAGGGGTGGGGAGGGCGCGGTTTCGGACGCTTGTCCAGAGACTTGGTTCTCCCGGAGCGGTGCTGGGGGCATCGGTGGGGGATCTGGAAATCATCCCGGGGATTTCTCGCACCATAGCTACAGCCATCAAGAATCAAGCTGAACCAACCGAGGCGGGGAAAATCTGCTCGCAGATTGCCAAGTACGGGTGGACAGTCATTTTTCCAGAGTCGCCGGAGTATCCATCGCCACTGGCGGCAATTGAAGACGCCCCGCCGATGCTGTTTCGGCTTGGGGAGGCATGGCGTGAGGGGGACAGGCAGATCGCGATTGTCGGGACGAGACGTCCGACGGAGAGGGGGAGGCTGCTGGCGTACAATCTGGCCGGCGATCTGGCGAGGGCCGGGATTATTGTGGTATCGGGGATGGCGGATGGTGTGGATGCATCGGCGCACTACGGCGCGATTGAGGCTGGGGGGAAGACGGTGGCGATCTGGGGGACATCGCTGGAGATAGTGTATCCATCGGGGAACAGGAAGCTGTCGCACCAGATAGCGAAGCAGGGGGCGACCTACTCGGAGTATTTGCCGGGGACAGGGCCGGAGAAGGGGTATTTTCCGGAGAGAAACAGGATTATTGCGGGGATGAGCGAGGGGGTGGTGGTGGTCGAGGCGGGGTTGAAGTCGGGGGCGTTGATAACGGCTGAGTTGGCGATCGAGCAGGGGCGGGAGCTGTTTGCCGTTCCGGGGTGGCCGGATCAGCCAATGAGTTATGGGACAAATTGGCTCTTGAAGAAGGGGGCCAGGTTATTGACCGGGATAGGGGACATTTTCGATGAATTGCCGCGGCTGGCGGGGGCGGTGGCGGCCAGGCAGTTCGAAGCGGCCCCGGATTTGACCGAATCTGAGCGGCAGATAGTGAAGTTGTTGTCGGAAGAACCGTTAAATATTGATCAACTTTCTCGAAAGTCCGGTGTTCCGGTTTCGGACCTTTTAGAGTATCTTTTGGCCATGGAACTTAAAGGAGTCGTACAAGAGCTTTCCGGAAAACGGTTCATCCTGAACGCACAGCATTCATGATATCCCAGTCAGCTAAGATAATAAACAAACTTGGTCTTCATGCCCGGCCATCGGCAATGCTGGTGACGGCGGCAGCCAAGTATCAGGCCGAGGTATATTTCACCAAGAGTGGCCTGAGGGTAAACGGGAAGTCGATTCTCGGTGTGATGATGCTGGCGGCGGAAGCCGGCTCGGAGCTGTTGATCGAGTGTGACGGTCCGGACGAACAGGCGGCGATGGACGCTCTGTTGAATGTTATCAGTTCGCGGTTTGGCGAACCTGAATGACATTATTCTTGCGGTTTTTCTAATCAGGGGGATATCTTGCCAGTACAGTTAAGCTCAATTGGGATAAAATGATACGAACAGCAAGGCGATTGCTCAAGGGGGTCGGCGTCTCACCGGGGATAGCATTGGGGCGAGCGCTGGTACTTTTGCCGGGAGAGACCCGGGTAGTTGAAGTCGCGATACCGCCAAACCGTGTGGCGGCAGAAATTGAGTCACTGGAGCGGGCAGTGGCGGAGACGATGACCGAAGTGCGGCAGCTTCGGGATGCCGCCGGCCGCAAGCTGGCCAATCCGGTGGTGAAGATATTCGATGCCCAGATGATGATCGCGGGGGATTATGAATTCATCAAACAGGTCAAAGAGGGGATAGCGGAGCAGAAGCGAAACGCGGCTTATGTCTATAGCTCTTTTGTCGAGAAGACCACGCTCCCATTAAAGCAGTCTCCCGATCAATATTTGAGGCAGATGGCGGTGGATATCGAATCGGTATCGCACCGTGTGCTCGCGCATCTTGAGGGTGGAGCGAGCGAGGAGATAGTTGATTTTCCGCCGGATTCGATCCTGGTCGGCAAGAATTTCACGCCGGGGCAGGTACTGTCGTATCGCAATCGAAAGGTAGCCGGATTTCTCGTGTCAGAGGGGGGGAAAGACTCCCATATGGCGCTGATCGCGCGCTCTCTGATGGTGCCGGTGATTGTAGCGGAAGCGGCCTGGACACAGGTGAATTCCGGCTCAGAGGTCATTCTGGATGGTTCGACCGGTCAGGTGGTGATCAATCCAAATGATGAAGATTGGGCTGAGTATCAGAAGCTGAAGAAGCGGCAGGGTCCGGCGGCGATTACGCGGATCAGGAAGCTCCCCAAGTATCCGCCATTGACGGCGGATGGGAAACCGGTATCGATTGCGGCCAATTTGGAATTGCCGGGACCGGTGGATCAGATTCTCTCTGAGCAGGGGATTCCGGTCGGGTTATACCGCACCGAATTTCTCTATTTGCAGTCTGAAGATTTCCCGGATGAAGAGAAGCAGTTTGAAGCATACAGTCAGATAGCGGAGCAGTTCGCCGGCGGATCGGTGATGCTCAGGACGTTTGATCTGGGTTCGGACAAAATGAAGCCGGGGCAGGAAAACATACTCCATGAGGCGAATCCGGCGCTGGGATGGCGCGGGATCAGGCCGATGCTGGAGATGCCGGAGGTGTTCAAGGACCAGATCCGGGCCATCTTGAGGGCATCGACTCGCAAGAATATCCGGATCATGTTGCCGATGGTTTCGGACATCTGGGAGTATGACAAGGCCCGCAAGTTAGTCGGGCAGGCGATGTTAGAGCTGAGGCGGTCGCGGGTGCCATTCGACGAGGAAATCCCGGTAGGGATCATGGTGGAGGTGCCATCGGCGGCTCTGATGGCTGATTTGCTGGCTGAAAAAGTGGACTTTATATCTATTGGCACGAACGATCTGACGCAGTATACTATGTCCGCCGACCGGACCAATGAACGGGTAGCATCGCTCTACAGCGCCTATCATCCATCGGTCCTTCATCTTATAAAGATGACGGTAGATGCTTGTAAAAAGCATCGAAAACCGGTATCTATTTGCGGCGAGGTTGCTGGAGACTTGCTGGCTCTCCCCCTGTTTTTAGGCATGGGGGTGGATCAGCTTTCCATGAACCCCGCCAAGATTTTTGATATGTGCCGGTTGGTGCGGAAGATCGACTCGCAGTTGGTACGGCACCTGGTGGGGTCAGTCATGGCGAGCACATCGGCCGCCGCGGTGACCCGCCGTCTGGAGAGTTACCGTACGGCGCTTGAAAAGTAGAAGAACCTTTTAGGGAATGGATTTGCGAAATTGTCAGTCCTGGATGATGTAGAAGCTATCCGCTCGGTAGACCCGGGCAACATGTACAACCGCGTATTCGACTTTCCGGAACAACTCACGGAAGCATTGAAGCTTGCCGAAGGGTGGCGGATCAGACCAAGTGATTTTGTCGATATCAAGAATATCGTCGTGATCGGCATGGGCGGTTCGGCGATCGGCGGCGATCTGGTCAGATCATATCTGTTGGATCGTCTGGTGGTGCCGTTCCATGTCTGCCGCAACTACAAGCTGCCGGAGTTTGTCGATGACGAGACGATGGTGATTGCATCATCGTACAGCGGCAACACCGAAGAGACGCTGGAAGCGCTCGACGACGCACTGGCCAGAAAGGCACAGATCGCGGCGATTACGACCGGCGGTATGATGGCTGAAGTGGCCAAGCTGAACGAGATTCCGACGGTCACGCTTCCTGCAGGATTGCAGCCGCGCGCGGCGCTGGGGTATTCGTTTGTCCCGGTACTGATGCTGATGGAGAAGATCGGACTGGTCAAGGGGATGGCCAAGGAGATCCAGTCAACCATCAAGGTGCTGATCAAGCAGCGGGATAATCTTATCGAAGACAACCCGACTGAGAAGAACATTGCCAAATCGCTGGCGGAGAAGATTGCCGCCCGCATTCCGATAATTTACACCGGCCCGACCCTGACCGACACTGTCGGTATTCGCTGGAAAGGGCAGCTGTGCGAGAACTCCAAGAATATGGCGTTCGCCAACCAGTTCCCGGAATTCAACCACAACGAACTGGTGGGCTGGTCCGATCCAATAGGGCCGCACACCGACAACCTGATCGTGATCTTCCTCAAGGATGCCGGGGACCATCCCAAGGTCCGCCGCCGGATGGAAATCGTGAAGGGGATTATCGAGAAGCAGGGTGTTGAAGTAGTCGAGATCAGTTCGGTTGGTGATACGGCTCTGGAACGGATGTTCAGTCTGATACAGATCGGTGACTTTGCATCGTACTACCTGGCGGTCATTAACGATACCGACCCGACGCCGGTTGAGGCGATTGAGACGCTGAAAAAAGCGTTGGCTACCTGATTACGATTCGGCCGTGGCGGAGCTGAATTCTCCGATCGCGGCCGTTGACCATCGAGAAAGTACCTATCAAAAATCAGGGAAGATTCCGAGGAATCGGGATTTTCCTCTTGTCGTGTAGGCGTGGCCATCCCGACGAGTAGCGATATGAATGGCTCATACATTGCGATGAGCCGGAAATCCGGGCAGATTGAGCAACCGGTTATTGGGTTGCGCGTAGAAGTAGTAAACCAGGACGGAACGACCAAACCAGATCAGCAGGTATCGAGACCAGTATTCGGAATTCCGGCAGACGATGACATTTGGACCACGCCAACTCTCCAGTTTGAAACCTCTCCTTACCAGATTTCCCGTTGGGCTGACGACTGCAATGGTCGGGCTGATGCTCGCATTTCCCAATTTCGTACTAGCTCAGGATGAGTCGCACGGAGCCGGGTGGATCCGGTCGGATCGATTCAATGCGCTGATCATGGTGGTGGCGTTTTCGACAATCATCTTGCTCTACACGCGCTGGGCCAAGCAGGGGAAGAAGCTGTTCATCCGCAAGATTGCGGGACTTGATGCA
The DNA here is from genome assembly GCA_049290195.1 of Candidatus Zixiibacteriota bacterium. Taxonomy (GTDB): domain Bacteria; phylum Zixibacteria; class MSB-5A5; order GN15; family FEB-12; genus FEB-12. The sequence continues at coordinate 63,647 of JBATNE010000165.1, read as the reverse complement.
GTCGAAGAGGCAGTCGGACGTGCTACGGAGATGGGGAAGCCGGTGCTGTTCGTGCCGGGTCTGCAGGAACTGGATGATATACAGACGATCGCGGCGGTCTCGATTCTGGGGCGCGTCTCGCGAATAGTGGCTCAATATGAAACCCCGCTCATTGTTCCGGTCAGATATCCGCTCGTACTTGCGGCCGGACAGGAAGTTGTCCAGCAGGCATGGATCGAGGCGGGGAAAGAAGAAGCGTACAATCGCGATACGGTTCGCTATGTGGCCGGAGAGCAGATGGCGTTTGCGGCGGCGGTGAATGGCCTGATGATGCGCGAGCGGCCGGCTGCCAACGTGTTTATGGGAGCATTTTATGCCGAGTCGCTTCTGCTGGCCGAGACCGGCAATGCGGCCGGATCGATTCAGATAGCCGGCACTGCGGAGCCGGAACAGATACCGTTCTTTATTGCCACCTGTGACTATACGCTGATGGGTGAAGAGTTGTATGCGGCCTCGGCGTATCTGTCGCACGAGCCGGTGCTGCTGGGCGGACTCAAGGGACAGGATCTGGCCAAGATCATTATTGCGACCGCAATACTGGTCGGTGTGGCGCTGGTGAGTTTTGGTATCGGTGAAAATTTTGTGGGGATATTCTTGCAGCGATGAGACGCACACTTCCCCTGATTATCGCATTTCTTTCCGGGTTGGTAATGGTAGTGGCGTTTTTCGCCCAGCCGGATACTCTGCCCGATCTTCTCTCCGGCAAGATGCTGATCTGGGCATCGATCGTGGCCGGATTCTCGCTCTTGCTCGGAGCGGTCTCCATTCTGAGAGTGAATATGCGGGCGGTGCAGATGCGCAAGGAAGGCTGGATATTCAGCCTGGCGACTCTGCTGTCAGTGTTCATCATGGGGATACCATCTCTCCTGCCGGCGAGCTGGTCGCCGATGTTCGGCCGAAACGCCGGATCGTTTTATGACTGGATGTTTGTCAATGTCAGCACGCCTATGGCAGGGACGATGTTCGCGATGCTGGCGTTTTATATTTCATCGGCGGCATATCGCGCGTTTCGGGCACGAAGCGCGGAAGCAACACTGCTGCTATTGACGGCTTCGATTGTGATGCTCTGGCGTGTCCCGATGGGGGAAGCGCTTCTAAACAACATTTCGCACTATCTACCGGGATTCATCAATACCTACATCATGAACGGCGTGAACATGTCGGTCCAGCGAGGGATCATCATGGGAGCGGCGCTGGGAGCGGCCTCGATGTCGCTTCGCATTCTGGTCGGTATCGAGCGGACCTACATGGGGCGCGGGTAAGGCATGACTATCTGGCAACGGATGGCCGGTCTTGACCGGCGCTGGATATTCCTCCTGGTGGCGCTGGCGGTTATCTATCCACTGATATTCGTTCCGCATTTCCCGATTGGCATTTCCCCCGAAGCAAAGAACCTGTACAACGCGCTTGAAGCGGTTCCGGATTCATCGGTGGTAATGCTCACCTTCGATATGTATGCACAGGCGCTGGCGGAGACGGAGCCGATGACTCGTGCGGCGCTGCACCACATGTTCCGGAAGAACTTGAAAGTGGTGACGGTCTCGACCATACCGTTTGGAGGACCATCGGTAGCGGAGCGAGTGACGCGGGAGATGGCGGCCGAATACGGCAAGGTGTACGGGGTGGATTATGTCAACCTCGGGTACAAACCGAACTACGTTTCGGTGTTGAAGGGGATGGGGCTGGAGATAGCGTCGATCTATCCGACCGACAATTCCGGCACGCCGCTTTCGCAAATTCCGCTGATGCAGAAGGTGAAGAACTACCAGGATATGAAGATGGTGTTCGTGGTCGCGGACAACGGCATTATCGACTACTGGGTATCGATCGTCCATGCGCAGTACAACATTCCGGTGGGAGCCGGGGTGACGGCGGTGATGGCGCCCAAGCAGTACGCCTATGCGGCATCGGGTCAGCTGGTAGGCCTGCTCGGTGGGATGAAGGGCGCGGCGGAGTACGAGTTGCTGGTCAACAAGCCGGCATTGGCGGTGACCGGAATGGGGGCGCAGTCGCTCATTCACTTCCTGATCATCGCGCTCATTATTCTCGGCAATCTGGGTTATTTCATGGTCAAGCGGGCCAAAGCTCGGGGTGAGGAGTAAGCGTCATGGCGACATTTGAGCTATGGATTGCAGCCTTATTCACGCTGGCTATTTTCTCTTTCCTGTACAAAGACAATCCGATGTATCGGATGGCTGAACATATTTTTGCCGGAATATCGGTGGGGTACTATATCGGTCTCTACTGGGACACGGTGATTGTCCAGCAGCTCTGGATGCCGCTGACTGAGGGGCAAGAGGCATCGAGATTCTGGCTCATTGTCCCCGGAGTAATGGGGCTTTTGATGTTCACCCGTCTCTCCAACAAATGGAGCTGGCTCTCCCGCATTGGGCTGGCGTTCATCATGGGGAATACGGCGGGTGTGTTCCTTCTGTCCGAGCTTCACGGCAAAGTGCTGGCGCAGATGTCGGCAACGATGCAGACGCAGGTGACGGCCGGGGCGCCGAACTATTTGCTGACGGCGATCGTAGTGCTCGGGGTGATTTCCACGCTGATCTACTTCTACTTTTCCAAGGAGCACAAAGGTGTGCTCGGGGTGACCGCGCGAATCGGGATATGGTTTATCATGATATCCTTCGGTGCTCATTTTGGCTACACGGTCATGGGGAGAATCTCGCTGTTGATCGGTCGGGTCTACTTCCTGTACCATGACTGGATGCCGACATTTCTCAACATCTTCTAGAACTTCTCTTTGCTCCGGCGTATAATAGATACTTTGCAGACCCCCGACAAAAATGTATCTTAAGGGCGACATGCGTCGAATACTCACCATACTCAGTATAGCGGTTCTTCTGGCCGGTTGCGGGTTCAACCCGGAGAAGAAAGCATATGATACCGCGGCCAATCCGCAGGGATTCCCGCAAAAGGCACTGCACCTGGTGGACGGAGTAGAATCAGGGGAACTCGGGACGATTGACTCGATCACGGCGGTATTTTCCGATTTGTACACTGAAAATCCGGAGCTTTTGGACAACCCTGACTGGCGGACGGTGGTGACTCGCCTGGGGGCGAAGTTCAAATTCAAGGCTGAGCAATATTCGTCGCAGGGGCCGGCCTCGTTTGACCAGGCGGCTGATTTCTATACGCTGGCATCGTTTGCCCGCCCGGAAGATTCCCGGCTCGCGGCCCGAAAGAATCTCTTTGAGACCTGGGGACAGGCGGTCGATGATTCCATGGTCAGTCCGACAATACTGTCGGACACACACCCGGCCAGCTTGTCTGAGAAGCTCACGCTGCTCAAGTATTTCATGTTGTCCGATAGCGTACACCGTGAATTCGGTCAAACCTACTTGTTGCCGCAGTTGATCGATGTGCGGATGGTCAGCAACGCGCTGAAGTCCGATTCGGCGGGAGGGATCTCCCTGTCTGATCGTTGCTTTCTATTGAGCCTGGGGTTCAAGGGGAAGCTGCCGTCACAGAGTCTGGCGACTTTTTCTGAGCCCAAAATGGATTTGACCTCGGTGCGGATATCCAAACAGGCGGGAAGCTGGTATGCGGCAGAGTTGTATTTTATTCCGCGTGAGAAGATCGAGTCCGACTTTCATATCGCCTTCCGACTGGCGGCGCCTGACAGCAGCAATCATGCCCTCAGCGTGACCAAGACGCTGGATTTCTTGCCGGAGGATAAGACCACCAAGTGGCACCCGGGGTCGGTAGTGGCGGCATACCGCCGGTTCACCTTTGATGGCAGCCCTTCACAGGTCCAGGTGGGGTTGTACGAAAAGAGCGCCGACAGCGTGCATTTCGTGCCGCTTCGGGACTCCGGCTCGCCGCTGTACATTGGTTCGCCGAGCCTCTTTGACCGTCGGTAGGGGCCCCTTCGAGCGTCCCATTCACCCTGAAAACAGGATAAGGCTTGTGGAGAGCATGGAGTTCTTTTACCTTCCGCCCGTACAGGAGGAATCTCGTTGAAAGTGATCATACCGGTCGCGGGAGTAGGCTCGCGGCTTCGCCCCCATACCTATTCGACATCGAAGGTGCTCTTGCATGTAGCAGGCCGGCCGATCCTTTCGCATGTCCTCGAACCGATCATGAAGCTGAATCCGGAAGAGATCATATTCGTGATCGGGTTCAAGGGTGAGGATGTACAGAAGTACATCCAGAGCCGGTACAGTTTCAAGGCTCGGTTTGTCTGGCAGGAGCAGCTCTTGGGGCTCGGATACGCAATGAGCCTGGCGTTGAAGGAGATGGCGGATGGTCCGCTGTTGATTCTCCTGGGGGACACGATTGTCGAGATCGATCTGGAGAAGTTTGTCGCCGCCGGGGACAATGTCCTGGCGCTCAAAGGGGTCGATGACCCGCATCGGTTCGGGATCGCGGAAATCAAAGATGGAATGGTGACGGCGCTTGAAGAGAAGCCGGCCGATCCGAAGACCGATCTGGCGATTGTCGGGCTGTACTATTTCAAGGATTCCAGGCCGCTGAGAACAGCGCTGGAAGCCCACATGGCATCCGGGAAGACCACCCGAGGCGAGATTCAGTTTACCGACGCGCTGCAGGGGATGATTAGAAACGGGACCAAGTTCGTGCCGTTCGAAGTAGGAGAATGGCTTGATTGCGGAAAGAAAGAAACTCTGCTCTCGACCAATCGCCACCTGTTGACCACCAAACAGCAGACGGCCAAGATTGACGGATCAGTGGTGATCCCGCCGGTGTTTATCGCCGAGGGAGCCACGGTCAAGAATTCGGTACTGGGGCCGTATGTCTCGGTATCGGAAGGCGCGGTGGTTGAAAATTCGGTTATCAGCGACTCGATTGTCGGGCCGCACGCCAAGGTGATTCAGGCGGTGCTGGACCAGTCGCTGGTGGGATATCATGTCACGATCAATGGATCGCCGAAACGGCTCAATGTCGGGGATTCATCGGAGATCGTGATCACGTGATGAGAACGACGACATCATTTTTCAATTCATATAAGGAGATACGATAATGGCAGGAGGAAACTTCCTCTTTACCTCGGAGTCGGTCACCGAGGGACACCCGGACAAGCTGGCCGATCAGATTTCCGACGGTGTTCTCGACGCAGTTCTGGCCAAAGACAAGCATGGCCGAGTGGCGTGTGAGACGTTTGTCACCGTAGGAATGGTGATAGTGGGCGGAGAAATCACCACTCATACCTATGTTGATATTCATAGTCTGGTGAAGAAGATCGTCAAAGAGGTTGGGTATACCGAACCGGAGCACGGCTTCACGTACAATACGTGCGCGATTCTCAACACGATCGGTGCCCAGTCGCCCGATATCGCCCAGGGTGTGAACACGGGCGGGGCCGGCGACCAGGGGTTGATGTCGGGATATGCCTGTCGCGAGACGAAGGAACTGATGCCGATGCCGATCATGCTGGCGCACAAACTGACCCGCAAGCTGGCGGATGTGCGGAAGAAGAAGGTGCTCGAGTACCTTGGGCCGGACGGCAAGTCACAGGTCACGATTGAATATGAGAACGGCAAACCGAAACGGGTGGATACAGTTGTCGTTTCCACCCAGCATACGGTGGATATTCTGGATAAGACCGGTCACAAGATCACCAAGAAGTCGGTCGATGAGATTATCGAGGCGGTGATTCTTCCGGTGATACCGAAGAGCATGCTGGATCGCAGGACGAAGTACTATGTCAATCCGACCGGCAAGTTCGTGATCGGCGGACCGCAGTCCGATACCGGTATGACCGGACGGAAGATCATTGTCGACACGTACGGCGGGATGGCCTCGCACGGCGGCGGCGCATTCTCCGGCAAAGATCCGACGAAGGTGGATCGCTCGGCGAGTTATATGGCACGGTATATCGCGAAGAATATCGTCGCTTCGGGGCTTGCGGATAAGTGCAATATCCAGCTGGCGTACGCGATCGGCGTGGCCAAGCCGGTTTCATTGATGGTGTTCACTGATGGTACCTGCAAGGTGCCGGAGAAGCGGATTGTCCAGCTCGTGAACAAGCATTTCGATCTGACTCCGCGCGGGATAATCAAAGAACTGAATCTGCTCCGGCCGATTTATCGGCAGACGGCGGCGTACGGACATTTCGGCCGCCACGAAAAGGAGTTTACCTGGGAGCGGACCGACAAGGCCGCCAAGCTGGCAAAGGACGCGTAATGAAATACGATATCAAGAACGGCAAACTGGCCAAGGTCGGGAAGCAGAAGATCGAGTGGGCTGACAACAGCATGCCGGTCCTCAAGCTGATCCGCCAGCGGTTTGCGAAAGAGAAGCCGCTCAAAGGGATCAACATCGCAGCCTGTCTGCATGTGACCACCGAGACGGCCAACCTGATGCGGACGCTCAAGGCGGGCGGCGCCAATCTGGCGCTGTGTGCGTCGAATCCGCTCTCCACACAGGATGAGACAGCCGCCGCACTGGTGCATGAGTACGGCATTGCGGTTCACGCGATTCATGGCGAGAATCACAAGACCTATTACAAGCACATACACAGTGCGCTGGATATGAAGCCGCATATCACGATGGATGACGGCGCCGACCTGGTGTCGACTCTTCACACCGACCGCAAGGATCTGGCCAAGTATGTGATGGCGGGGACCGAAGAAACGACCACCGGTGTGATTCGGTTGAAGGCGATGGAAGAGAACAATGCGCTACTGTTCGCGGTGATAGCGGTGAACGAATCCAAGACCAAGCACATGTTTGACAATCGGTATGGTACCGGACAGTCGACGCTTGATGGCGTGATTCGCGCCACGAATATGTTGATTGCCGGATCGACCGTGGTAATCGCCGGTTACGGCTGGTGCGGCCGCGGGGTGGCATCGCGGGCAAAGGGGCTGGGCGCGAATGTTATCGTGACGGAGATCGATCCGGTGAAGGCGATCGAAGCGGCCATGGACGGATTCTATGTCATGCCGATGGCTAAAGCGGCGCCGATGGGAGATCTGTTCATTACCGTTACCGGGGACATCAATGTCATTCGTCTGGAACATGTGAAGCGGATGAAAGATGGCGCGGTGATTTGCAACTCCGGTCATTTCAATGTTGAGATCGATCTGAAGTCGATAGCAAAGGCGGCGTCATCGAGTCGCGAAGTTCGCCCCAATGTCCAGGAGTATGTGATCAGCAAGAAGCGGATTTACGTACTCGCCGAAGGGCGTTTGGTGAATCTGGCGGCGGCGGAAGGGCATCCGGCGATGGTGATGGATATGTCGTTTGCCAATCAGGCGCTGGCGGCGGAATATGTGGTGAAGAATCACAAGAAGCTGGCCAAGCGGGTGTATGTGGTCCCGGCGAAGATCGATGAAGCGATCGCGGCGCTGAAGCTGAAGTCGATGGGGGTGTCGATTGACAAGCTGACGCCGGAGCAGAAGAAGTATTTGAGTTCCTGGGAGATGGGGACGTAAGAGCCACATCGCGATCAGGGACTTGTCCATATGCGGGCCAGGAGAGAAATCTCCTGGCCCGTTTTGTCTTTGGATTGTACGTTTGCGGCAACACAAAAGTGATTCGTACCGCCAGCGTCAGTAATTAAGTTCAGCTTGTTGCGTCATTGCGAGGCAGTTCCACCTTCTGGTGGAACAACGAAGCAATCTTAACCATCATTCAGCACGATGAGCTCATTCGTATATATCATGGCAAACGGGGAGAACAGTGTACTGTACGTGGGGGTGACAAGTGATCTCGTTGGGAGGGTGTACCAGCATAGAGAGTCGCTCGTTCCCGGGTTTACCAAGAGATACAGAGTGACCAGGTTAGTATACTTCGAAGTGTTTGGGGACATTGACCTTGCCATAGCACGAGAGAAACAAATCAAGGCGGGATCGAGGGGAAAGAAGATTGAGTTGGTTGTGTCGGTGAACCCGACGTGGCGCGACTTGTGGGACGAGTTATGACGCTCGACTTGGCGCCACTAGGCGTGCGCTCATGAAATAATCGGGTGCTGAATGAAGTGAAGATTGCCACGTCGCATCGACCGAGGGGTCGATACTCCTCGCAATGACGCGTTTGGGCATTGTCGATTCTTAGTGTTCACATGACACGATTATGTGGCTGGGGGTTGAGACTGCAGCTCACCATGCTCGCTTTGAACAATGACGCAGTTACCCGCCTTTTTGCCACAACCGTCCCATCGGGAGTCTGGGCTGTAAGATAATCATTGACTAACCTAGTCCAGTATACGATAGTTGGGGAACACTGCAGCGGTATCCGATCAATTTTCTGGTCCGCCGTCTCCCGGCGGGCCCGTCGCGCATAAACGTCGGAGCGGAAGAGCCAATTTTGGGTCCAAATCGGCCCAATACCATAATCAGCATTATTTCCCCGAACTTTCGGGAAACGTGGATCAAGTCTGTCTCTCTTACGTTTAAGGGGAGAGCCGGACGCCACGGGGTGTCCATGATGAGTACAGAAGAACGCCGGGCGAGAGTATATAGTAATAATTTCAGGAGTGGGTGCTTATGAAAGCAGTGAAGGTAGAGCGGTTAGGCGGCGGGATCGTGACTCTCGATGAAAATGTCCTCGGCGGCCTGAAAGCCGGTCTTCGCGGGACGTTGATTCTCCCGGGAGAGGATGGATATGACAGGGCACGGACAATCTGGAACGCGATGATAGATCGCCATCCGGGGCTGGTGATCCAGTGTGCCGGGGTGAGCGATGTCAAAGCCGCGGTCGACTTTGTGCGAGCCAACGGTCTGTGTTCATCGGTCAAAGGGGGCGGGCATAATATCGCCGGAAGTGCCGTCTGCGAAAGCGGTGTCTTGATCGACCTCTCAGGTATGCGCTCGGTGCGAATCGATCCGAATGCAAAGATCGCCCATGTCGAGCCGGGAGCGACGCTGGCGGATTTTGATCTGGAAGCACAGGCGTTTGGTCTTGCAACACCGCTGGGTATTAACTCGACGACCGGAGTCGCGGGGCTGACCCTTGGTGCCGGATTCGGTTGGATTTCCCGTAAGTTCGGGATGACGATCGACAATCTTCTGGCGATGGACGTGGTTACCGCCGACGGACAGTTCCTTCGAGTGAGCGCGACCGAAAACGCCGATCTATTCTGGGCGCTCAAGGGGGGCAGCGGCAATTTTGGCATAGTCACGCGTTTCGAATTCCAACTTCATCAGCTTGGTCCGAATGTGCTGAGCGGGCTTGTGGTGTACAAGCTCGAGGAAGCGGCCAGTGCGCTCAAGAAATATCGGGAATTCATGAAGCAGGCGGATGAGAATACGACTGTCTGGACTGTTCTTCGGAAAGCGCCGCCGCTTCCGTTCCTTCCGGCCGAGATCCACGGCAAAGAGATCATCGTGTTTGCCATCTGCTATGCTGGAGATCCGGAGGCTGGGAAGAAGGCAATTGAGCCGGTGCGTCATTTCGGAACACCGGTGGGGGAGCACATCGGCGTACAGCCGTTCCGGATGTGGCAGCAGGCATTTGATCCGCTTTTGACACCGGGTGCGAGGAACTACTGGAAATCGCACAATTTCACCGAGCTGTCTGACGGGGCGATCGAGGTGACGATCAAGTACATTCGCAATCTGCCGTCGCCGCACAGCGAGATCTTTTTCGGTGCGATTGGCGGGGCGACGATGCGTCCCAAACCGGATGCAGCGGCGTATTCGCATCGCAACGCCGCGTTCGTGTGTAACGTTCACGGGCGATGGGAAACGGCGGCCGAAGACAAGGCGGGGATGGACTGGGCGCGCGGCTTCTACCGGGACACGGCCGAGTACGCGACCGGTGGCGTATACGTGAACTTCCTGACCGACGATGAGTCTGAGAGAATCAAATCAGCCTATGGTCCCAACTACGACCGGCTGGTGCAGATCAAGAAGAAGTACGATCCGCAGAATCTGTTCCGTTCAAATCAGAATATCGTGCCGGCGTAACTCGCGCGACTCGATAGTGAGAGATAGTAGGATGCCCGCCGGGCCACTATGCCTGGCGGGCGGATTTGAGCTGAGTTGACAGACGACAACACCTTGCGATCAGTCTAGTGGGGTTTGCGGAGAGTTTCGGACAGCGCGTCGCCGATTGCCTTCATCGTATACGGTTTGCGGACAAACGGTCCGGCACCCAGGGCCTGCATCTTGTGGACCCGCTCCATGTCGGAGAACCCGCTTACTATGAGCGCGCGTTGCTCCGGACGCATCTTGAGCATTGCCTCATAGGTTGACAAGCCATCAAAGTCCTTCTCCATCACCATGTCAAGAACGACGACATCGACGTGGTTGCCGGCGAGATACTTGAGGGCTTCGTGACCGTTCGTCACCGAATCAACTTCGTACCCAAGTCCGGCGATCAACTGGTGAGCCAGCTCACGTTGTTCGACAGAATCGTCGACCACGAGTACTTTTCCTTTGACCGCCTGTTCGTTGTTCTCATCCTGCCTTTCCACTTCGGCTTCTTCCGCTGACACTGGGAAGTAGAAGACGAATTCCGTCCCTTTGCCGACTTCGGAAAACACATCGTAATATCCCTGGTGATCTTTGACCACACCATAGACGACGGCCAATCCGAGTCCGGTGCCGCTTCGCCCCATGCTCTTTCGTGAGAAGTATGGTTCGAAGATCTTGTGGAGATCTTCGCGGGCGATGCCGCAGCCGGTGTCCCGTATGCGAAGAAGATTGTAAAGACCCGGAGCGGGGATAGTCACGCCGGATTCCAGTCGGGAGAGTTCCACGGTCTGAGTTGTGATAGTGAGGCTGGAAGGTTCTTCCATGGCTTCGAATGCGTTGCCGACCAGATTCATGATCACCTTGGACAGGTGCGCAGTCGATCCCATTATGAGTGGCAGGTCTTTATTGAGATCGGTAGTGACTTTGATCCCCGGCCTTTCCGTGCTGATGCGGAGATAGTGGGAGGAATCAAGATAAGTTGCGACAACGTCGTTGAGTGAAATCGGTTTCAATTCATACCGTCCACGGCGCGCAAGCGTCAGCAGGTCCTGGATGACATCGACGGCATCAATAGCGGCGCGTTCTATTCGAAGGACCATTTTGCGCAGGGGAGAACCCTCGGGGAGTTGGCGAAGCATCAATTCCGGATAGCCGACGAGGGGTCCGAGGGTATTATTGAGGTCATGGGCCACACCACCGGCGAGCAGGCCGAGCGCCTGCATCTTTTCGGCGCGGGCGAGCTGGCTTTCCATCTTCTTGTTCTCGGTGATGTCATCATAGGTTCCGAGGACGCCGATAATTTCGCCGGAGGCCGAGCGAAGGGGTACTTTGTTTGTCCGGAGCCAGATCGTAGTGCCTTCGGGAGTAGTCTGCGGTTCTTCGTAGTTCAGTCGTCCGATGCCGGTTTCCATGACTTTGAAGTCATCTGCTCGATACAGATCCGCCTGGTCTTTCCAGGCCAATTCATAGTCGGACTTGCCGACAAGATCATCGGGCCGCCCCAAGCCGGCATCGCGCGCGAGGGCGGAATTTCCGCCCAAAAAATTCAGATTCTGGTCTTTCCAGAAGACGCGTCCGGGGATGGTTTCAAGCACGGCCGTCAGCATGGTTTCGCTGTCGTGGAGTCGCTGCTGGGCTTCGAGCAGATCAGTGACGTCGAGCATGATGCCGTCGAATACGACCAGATCGTTTTCGCGATGGGGTGTGGAGAGCATTTTGAACCAGGAGATTTCCCCGTTTTCGCGGACATACCGCCCTTCGAATTGCCACTGGGACAGTGTTGACAGTGATTTATAGAGGGAGTGGCGGAACTCCTCGATATCACGCGGATCTATTCGGGAGATGAGGGTAGTAATCAGGTCGGGTCGGTCTTTGGAAAAGCCCAGGATCTGTTCGACCTTGCCGGAAATGAAGCGCAGTTTATGGGTACGGTCCGGTTTCAGCTCGAACTGATAGATGACTCCCGGGAGATTGTCGGTCAGTCCGCGCAGTTGCAGGCGGCTTTGTTCAAGGGCCTGTTCGGCATTCTTGCGGTCGGTGATGTCGTTGCCGACGGTGAGGACATGGGGCTCGCCGTTGATATCAATGATTCGTGCGGACATCAGCAGGTTGCGATAGCGCCCGCCGATCAGGCTGACGATTTCGAAATTGCTCATGCCGCCATCGTGGGCCAGATTCTCATTGAACTGGCGATTGGTCTCGGGGTCATACAAGCCAAGTTCAAGGGGTGTCTTGCCGATGATCTCGGAGCGCTGAAGGCAACAGGCATCGAGCATTTTGCGATTGACGTCCACGTATGGTCCATTCAGGCGGCGTAGCGTGACGGTAAAGGGGCTTTGATCGAACATGGCGCGATAAGCGTGTTCACTTTCGCGAATACTCTGTTCGGCAAGTTTCTGGGAAGAGATATCGGTGTGGATCCCCACCATGCGGGTCGCTCTGCCTTCGCCGTCCCATGCGACGACTCTGCCTCTGGCCTGAATCCAGATATAAAATCCTGATTTCTGGCGCATGCGAAATTCGGCGATATACGTTTCGCGCTGATTGGCGAAATGCTCCCTGAGGATGAGTTCAGCCGATTCGATATCGTCAGGATGGACCAGCGAGCGCCAGCTCTCATAGCTGGCAGGAAATTCGTTGGGGGCATACCCGAGCATCGAATAGTACCTGTCGCTGAAATAGGGGTGGTTAGTCACCAGATTCCAGTCCCACACGGCATCATCGGCAGCTTCGATGGCGAGCTCCAGCCGGGTGGCGTCATGATGTGCCTGGCCGCAAATGTGCATTTCGCGCGTGATATCGAAAAGGGTCAGAGCAACCGATCCGGCTGCCGGTTCAGCGGGGGTGAGTATGAGGCGAATCCAGCGTTCCGCCTGCTCCTGATCAGCGAGCAGAATCTCGAGCTGTATCGGGTTGCCATCCAACAGTGCGGAGTGGAGAGCCGATGCGGTCTGGTCCCGGAACTCCGGGGAAATGGCGGAGAGAAAGCGGTCGTACAAAGGAGCCGTATCCGCTTTGGGGAGATATCCTGACAAGTCACTCGGATTTCCGCCAAAGTGCAATTCAGGAGCGCCATTCTTCAGCACGAATTGAAGAAGAAGGCCGTGTTTGCGAGTAGAGAGCCATTGAGGACGATTCGAGGTGCAGTGCTGACGAATGGCCTGGCCCGCAAGAGTCTCGGCGATCAACATCGCAATTCCCAACTGGTGATTCGGGGTGAAGACAGGCAGACTCTGTCGCAGAAAAGTGATGACTACCAAAGCGCGGGACGCACTTGTTCTGCCCCAGTACTGATTCCGTTCCGAATCAACCGTGCGTATAGTTTTGATGAAAAGGATTAGTCGTACATGCCCCAACTTCCCAGCCGTCGAGGCCGCCCCGCCTTTTCTATACCATATGTATCGGAAGATCAGTCCGGAAATTCACCCGGCGGACTGTTAGCTCTCAGTGCCGAAATCGGGTCGCGATAGTCCACGTTCCGGCTGAGCTTGGCTCTCCAGCCAGGCAAGGGCATCGGTTTGGGACCTAAATAGTTGGATGATTATGATAGTGTCATAGGCCTCGTGCAGAAGAGAGAACAACTTGGCGGTGAAATCGGCGGGGCTCTCGCCCACGACTACCGCCCAAAACGAGCGTCCTACCCGTTCGCGGATCCCGCGAACATAGACCCGAAGCCGGTCAATGTCGGCAAGATTCCAGTTGAACGTTGCGGCCGTAATATCCCACACTGCGCTCATCCCCTGTTGATAACGGGGATCATCGATAATCTGCCGGTCGCAGTCTATTTTCTCATCGATTGAGACTAAGCCGCTAAACTTGACTTCGATAAGCTTTCGATCGACATCTATTTGGTAAGAACAACTCAAGGGACACCTCGCAAGTTACACACACTACCATTCCGCGAGCCGCGCAGCAGTCAGTTGGATTGAGGGCAAAATTTCCGCCTATGTAAGGGCTTTGACCGTCCGAAGTCAACAGAAATGCAACCGGACGAAAGCTGCTCAGGGGTGGGTGGAACTGGCATCCGGGTCGGCAATTTCCTGTCCGAACTGGAGCAAATAGCCATTATTGTCATAAATGGCAAATTCCCGCATGTTGTAAAAGAAGTCCTGGATGGGGTAGCAGATCGAAGTCTTTTCATGAAGCTGGTGCCACAGCTGGTCGACGTTGTCGGAGTAAATATAGAATGACCCGGTAAACAGCGGTTTGTCGAATGGTATATGTTCGTTGGGACGAGCGAACATGATATGAATGCCTTCGCGCTCCACCACCGCCCAACCCCAGTCCTCACGAAATTCGTGACAGACAAAGCCAAGAACAGTCACATAGAAATCGACCGTCTCTTTCAGCTCTCGGGTGTACAGCATCGGGGACAAGCTTTTCAGCATTTGGGCTCCTTTGACTTGATCGGGAATGATTGGCCGCTCCGGGTGTCCGGAAGACCAGTGTGATGACCAAATTTAACCATAAATAGGAGTCAGGGCAAGGGGGAGAGCGGGCGGGAAGGCAACACCAGGGTCGGGTCTGACGTAGTAGGAGGAGGAAGATGGGCGAGGACTCGCTTCGCCGGCACCAATACTTCAAGTCCAGGAGTGATTCATGATTTCTCTCTATCGAGTTATCGCACGCGGGTTAGCCGGGTTGGCGGTTGCGGCAATGGTAACGACCAGTGTCGACGGCCAGATCATGTCGCAGGGAGGGGAGAACCGCACAGTGACATCGGCGGACCGGAAAGCGATTGTCGACACGGTCGGCGCGCTTCTGGAGCGGATGTACGTGCTGCCCGAGAAAGCTAAGGCGGCCTCGAAACTGCTTCATGCCCGCCTGAAAGGGGGAAAGTATGATTCGCTCACTACGATCAATGATTTTTCCCTCCAGCTGACCAAGGATTTGCGGGGAGAAACGCACGACGGTCACCTCTGGGTGGAGCCGGCGGACAAGCCTCCGGTGGGTGGAGAGGATACGCTCAATCCGGCGGAACGGCGACGGAAGCGGTTTGAGTTCGGCAAGAGTGCCAATTTCGGGTTTGAGAACGTTGAGATACTTCCGGGAAATATTGGGCTGTTGACACTGAATGGATTTTACGAGGCGGACATTGCCGGAGCGACGGGGGTATCGGCAATGAACTTTCTGGCGCATAGTCGTGCGCTCATTATCGATCTTCGGAAGAACGGCGGCGGTGATCCGTCGATGATACAGCTCATTACGAGCTACTTCTTTGAGACGCCGGTTCATTTAAACAGCTTCTACAGTCGCCTGACCGACAGCATATCGCAGTTTTGGACGCAGGCACAGGTCGAGGGTCCCCGGATGGCACAGACGCCGATCTATGTTCTGACCAGTCGCAATTCGTTTTCGGCGGCGGAGGAGTTTGTCTACAATCTGCAGAACCTTCATCGCGCCCATCTGGTGGGAGAGACGACCGGCGGAGGAGCACATCCCAACGACCTGATTCACTTCCCGAATCTCAGAATCAACGTATCAGTGGCCTGGGGAAAAGCGATTAACCCGATCACCGGAACCAACTGGGAAGGAGTGGGGGTAGTTCCTGATGTTCCGGTCTCGGCGGACAAAGCGCTGTCGGTAGCCCGAATGATGATTCTGGACAGTCTGGCGAAGGCAGAACCGGACAGTTTGAATAGGCTTCAACTGACCTGGTGGCGGTCGGCCATCCAATACGATACGCTGCAGTATTCGATTTCAGCGGACAAGCTGGCGGATTACGCCGGACAATATGGTCCGCGGAAGATTTGGGTGGAGAACGGCAGTCTCTGGTATCAGCGGGACAGTAATCCCAAGGCGAAACTGATTCCGCTGGAGGCTGATCTGTTTCAACATTCTTCGAGCGAGTACTTTCGCGTGAAGTTCGTCCGGGATGCATCGGGGAAAGTCATTGAACTGGTAGGCATTTACGCTCAGGGGCGTCAGGACAGCAACCCCAGGCAGGGGTAGGAGAAACGCAGTCCGGTCTCCGGTAGGTTCAGATAGAGTGGCGGAGCTGTTCCGCCACTACTCCTTCTCATTTTCCATGGAATTGTATCAGGAACTGCAGCCTTCGCTGATTCGTCGGTGGAATCATAATTAATCTAATTAAATTCCTTTGATTGTCGATAATCGGAACAAATCGGTATTCGAGGGGGTAGGGGACTTGGTACCTGGGGCACAACATCCAGAACATCATGACGTCACCAAACCGGCAGTAAGCGGCAGTCGTCGCGACCTTTCCGTTTTGTTGGTTGACGATGAAAAATCGCTTCTGACCATGCTGGAACGTGCGGTGGGCGAGGCAGGATACAGCTGCCGTGCAGCCGACTCGGCCGATCGGGCACTGGTCGCGCTCAAGCAGTCAACCGTTCATGTCGTAGTGACCGACATCCGCATGCCGGGGCTCTCGGGTGTGCAGCTGGCTGAAGCAATTTTGGAGTACTCCCCTCTGACGCTGGTCATTTTCATGACCGGTTTCTCCGAATATGAGACACTGGCGCGGGCGATTCAGCTCCGGCCGTTTGGTTTTCTCGAAAAGCCGTTTCAACCGCAGGAACTCCTGGATCTTCTTGACAAGGGGTATGCTCAACACCGGAGCCAGGAGCAGAGAGAAGAGAAGGCGGTTACGCTCGAAGAGCTGGTTGAAGCCAAGACCCGTGATCTGGAATTTCAGTCCGAGCGACTTCTGGCCGAAAAGGAACTGCTTCACGGAATCATCAGCAACGCCAATTTCGGCCTGATCGCCGTTGATTTAAGCACACAGGTTCATCTGATAAATGCCTTTGCCCTGGATCTGCTCGAAGTGAGTGACCAGGCGAGAATATCCTATTTGGGGGCACCGCTCAGGGAGGTGTTGCCGGCGCATTGTCTGCCCCCCTTCACCGAACTGTTCGACGAAATTCAGCAGTCGGCCGGGCTCTCTCGTCGTGATTTCACTAACGAGCACAATGACACCAAGCTCAATGTCATAGCCTATCCGATCCGCCACCGCGAGCACGTGATCGCGATCGTCTTCATCATCCATGACATGACCGAAACAGAAATGCTGCAGCGTCGGCTGCTTCAGTCGGCCAAGCTGGCATCAATCGGCGAGCTGGCGGCGGGCGTGGCGCACGAGATCAACAATCCGCTTGGATTTGTCAGCAGCAACTGCAACACGCTGACGGGCTATCTGGAAAAGCTGACAACGTATACGGGCCAGGTCGAAGTGAAACTGATGGAGTCGAATGAAGCCTGTCCGGTCAAAGGGGAAGTTATCGCGCTCAAGCAGACCTACGATATCGAGTTCATCGCAGAGGACTCCAAACAGCTCCTGAAGGAGACACTCGATGGTCTGGCGCGGGTATCAAAGATCGTCAAGGACCTCAAGACTTTCGCCCGTGCCGACAGCGACACGCCCCAGCTTTGTAGCTTGAACGCGCTTCTGGATGATTCACTCAACTTAGTGCGGAATGAAATCAAGTATACGCTTGATGTGGACAGGCGTTTGGGGACGATACCGGACCTGGTCTGTTATCCCAACCAGCTCGTTCAGGTATTTACGAATATCTTTCTCAATGCGGCGCAGGCCGTTCCGAAGCACGGGACGCTCACGATTACGTCGGGCGTGGTGGGGAAAGCCATTGTCGTGAGCATCAAGGACGATGGACCCGGAATTCCGGACAAGATCCTTGCCCGCATCTTTGATCCGTTCTTTACCACCAAGCCGCCGGGAAAGGGAACCGGGATGGGGCTCAGTATTTCTTACGGCATTGTAGCCAAGCACGGAGGGACGATTCGGGCACTCAGCGAACTCGGTCGAGGAACGGAATTTCTGGTAACGCTGCCATTGACAGGTCTTGCCGGCGGTCATTCAGCGGACACCAAGCAACGTTTGTAATGAAGAGAGGGCTTTCAGCATGAATCAATATACCGTCCTGTTCGTCGATGACGAACCGTACATTTTGAAGTCACTGTCCCGATTGTTTCGGGGAGACCCGGTGACGATACTCACCAGTTTCAGTGCCGAAGAAGCGCTGGCGGTACTTCGCGCCCAGCCGGTGCAGGTACTGGTGACGGACAACATCATGCCGGGAATGTCCGGTGTCGAACTGACCAAGAAAGTCAAGGAGCTGTATCCGGATACGATGCGGATCATTTTGTCCGGTCAATCGGATATCGATGCCGTGATCAAGGCGGTTAATGAGGGGGAAGCGTATCGGTTTCTCCTGAAGCCATGGATCGACATGGATCTCAAAGCGACTGTCAATATAGCGCTGGCGCACCACAAGCTTCTGGTGGACAACCGCAGACTGATGGCGGAGTTGACGGAAAAATCGGAACTGCTGACGTCCATTCAGAAGCGTCATCCGGAACTGCTTGACGAACATCTGATGCCGCAGCGAACAGAGATGCGTGATGAACTCGAAGGATCAATGCCCATGTCGGGTCCTAAGCGGGTCGGTCGATGACATACGCAGTTGCCGACGTTCTCAAGCGCCTGTCAACGCTGCCGCCGTTTCCGAAAGTCACGGCAAAGCTGTTGGCTATGCTGGAGGATGAGACGGTCTCGGTCGAAGATCTGGCCGGGATAATCTCAACGGATCCATCACTCGCCGTCAAGGTGATACATCTGTCGAATTCACCGTTTTACATGTCGGCACGACAGGTGCAGTCGGTGCGCGATGCGGTCTTTGTATTGGGTATCAATTCCATAAAGAATATCACGGCCGCGCTCTCCATTCAGAAGGGGCTGGCGGCGGTTCAGCCGCGGTCTCATACGTTCGCCATGTTCGAATTCTGGAAGCACTCGTATGCGACGGCGATTACCGCCAGCAGACTGGGAGCACGACACGATCGGCGACTCGGAGATACGTTGTATCTGGCCGGGTTGATTCACGATGTAGGGAAGATGATTCAGGCTTACTACTGGCCCGACCTCTGGACCGGGCTATATAAGACGCAGGAGCAGACCGGGGAGATGTTCCATGTGATCGAAGATCGTCTGGGAGCGCATTCTCACGCGGAGATAGCCGGTCAGCTTTTGCGAAACTGGAAATTCCCTACCGCCATCAGTGATCTGGTTCAGGGGCATCACATTCCATTCGATGAAGCTCTTCCCGGCGACATCGGGCGGCGCACCCTTCAGGAGGCGGACATGCTGGTCATTGCCATGGGGCATGGATTTCCGCACCCGGATCGGCGAGTCTATGGGTTGGACATCGAAGCACACCGCGAACTCATCCAGATCGTGGAAACGGAACTGGAACATCAGTTGAAAGTCCTGGACTCATGATGAGAAGCGATCAGAAGTCCTTTGGTAGAACGGTACTGGTATGACTGACATTCTGTTTGTCGATGACGAAATGCCGATTCTCAGAAGCCTCCAGCGGGCGTTCCGCGGCTATGAAGGGTACAGCTATCATTTCGCTTCATCTCCGCTCGAGGCTCTGGAGATTCTGGCCAAACACAGTATCACGGTGCTGGTGAGCGATCACAAAATGCCGCAGATGTCCGGGGCGGAATTTCTGGCACGGGTGAAAGAGAAACGGCCGGAGACAATCAGGATGCTTCTGACCGGGCAGGCCGATCTGGAAGCAGTCCAGCAGGCTGTGAACGGCGGAGAAATATTCCGATTTTTCCTCAAGCCCTGGAAGGATGAAGAACTTCGCATCGCCGTCAAACAGGCGGTTGATTTTCACGATTTGAAGGCGGATCACGCACGGCTGCTCTCGTTGACAACGTCGCAGAACGAGCAACTGGTCGAGTTCAATGCTCAATTGGAAGAGAAGGTCAGGGTCCGATCGTCGCAACTTGGTGACGCCCTTTTGACAGCCCGCAGCTTGAATGAACAACTGGTGAAATCGTTGGATGGTTCTGCACGGGCCCTGATCGCACTACTTCGGTATTCCCGACCGGATCTGGGCAATCATGCCCGGCGCGTGGCGGACTACTGTCTGGCTATCGGTCGCAAGCTGGGGCTCGAAGGTGTGGCCCTCAACGAACTGGAACTGGCCGCGCTGTTGCACGACTGCGGAAAACTGTACCTGCCGCCGTTTCTGATCGCACGAGACCCGGCCGACTATCGCAAAGAGGAAGCAGACGTTTATAACCTCCATCCGCTCCTTGGGGCGGAAGCGCTCAAGGGACTCAAGCAATTCGAGAGGATTTGCATCTGTATCGAAACCCATCACGAACGGTTCGATGGAAGCGGATTTCCCAACCGCCTGCGAGGGCCGGAGATACCGCTGGAGGCGCTGATTATAGGTGTGAGCGATGAATTTGACCACCTGGCCACCCGGAAGCGGCACACGGCTGAATACGATTTTCGTTATTCATGTCAACGGATCGAAGAGCAGTCCGACAAGGCGTATCCGGCACGAGTAGTACGCGCCTTTTCAGAGAGCATCGCGACGACTTCAGCCGACAACGGCGTCATGATCGAAAGCCGGGTCGGTCTTAACGAACTCATTCCGAATGCTGTCGTGACCAAAGATATCATTTCCCTGAGCGGAGCATTGCTGGTCACGTCCGGGACGACTCTGACTCTTCAGGGGCTGTCACGGCTTAGGAATATTGCCCGCATAGATCCCATTGTGGGGGAGATAACGATAGCCACCCTGTCAAAACAGCCGAGCGCGGGAGTATCGAAATGAGTGCGATTCGAGAGGGTGGAAGTCGTGCCAGATCATAAGAGTCTTTCAGGGCAGAGAAAGCCCGAACTTCCCGCAAAGCGGCCCGTTTCGCTTCCCTCCGTCTTTGAGAACTCCCCCGACGCCGTGGTGATTTTCGATGATCAGGGCGTCATCCAGGACTGCAATCCCTGTGCGGAGGAGCTGTTCGGGGTCACCCGCGCCAAATGGTACGGCTTGAAGGCAACCGACATTGTCACCTTCTCCTCCGAGGAGTGGGCCCGGTATCGCGACATACTGGCGCAACGTAGGGAGGGAGTGGTTGTCCCGGCGACCGAATTGACGGTGACTACGCTCGATGGACGTCGCCTGGACCTGGAGACATCGTCATATCCGATCGACGATGATGGGAAACGGTACACTATTACCATTATCCGCGATGTAGCCCAGCGCAAACAGATTCAGATAGACCTGAAGGAAAACCAGACTCGCCTGAATGAAGCTCAGGAGATGGGGAAAATCGGCGACTGGAGTTACCAGGTCGCTACCGGTGCGGTGAAATGTTCGGAAGAGCTGTACCGTCTATTGGAAGTTCAGGGTAATCATGAGATTTCGAACCTCGATGATATCACCCAATACTATGGTGACGCTGGAGCCAAGTTGATCCTGGCTGCCGCACAACAGGCGACAATAACCGGAGGTCAGTGCGAACAGGAAGTCACCGCGCAACTTCCATCGGGGCGGCAGGCAAGCCATCATGTGGTTATCAGGGCGGCGAGGCAGGTGGGCGGACATGTCACCCAGTTGCACGGAACGGTGCAAGATGTCTCTGATCGCAATCAGATCGAAGAGGAACTCCGCCGGGAGAAGGCGATGCTGGAAAGCGTCACGACAAACGCTGGGGCAGGCATTGCGGTCATCAGTCGTGATTATAGAACCCGATGGGCCAATGGTCTGTTGAAGGGGCTCTATGGCGAGGTTGAAGGAAAGCCGTGCTTCATGGCGTACAACGGACGCCACTCAATTTGCCCCCAATGCGGTGTCCGGGAGATCTTTGAGAACGGCGCCAGTCGGATAGTACATGAACAAAAGGGGATCGATACCAACGGCGAAGAGATCTGGGCGGAGATTGTCGCGACACCCATCTACGGCAAGGACGGTACGATCGAAGGGGCCGTGGAGATGGTGATGCCGATCACCGAGAAGAAGAAGGCCGAGGCGGCCCTGCGTGAGTCGGAGACAAAGTTCAGGACTATCTTTGAGCAATCGACCGATGGCCTGTTTCTGTTGACGGACACATTTGTAGACTGCAACGAAATGGCTTGCCAGCAGTGCGGCTGCAGCCGCGAGGAGATACTGGGGCGTACGCCACTTGATTTTGCTCCTGACTTTCAGCCGAATGGCGAGCTCTCGCGATTGATGGCATCGGAATACATCTGCGAAGCGGTGGCGGGAAATCCGCAGCACTTCTACTGGAAAATGAAGAAGGTCGATGGCCAGCTGTTCGATACGGAGATTGCGCTGAGTGCCATTCGGTTGCACGGGCGGTCCCTCCTGTACGGTCAGGTGCGGGACATATCGCGTCGCAAAAAGGCGGAGGAGAGTGAGCGCCGCCTGGCGGCGGCGGTTTCGCAGACGGCCGAGGGAGTAGTCATCACCAATCTCAATGGCAATATCGAATATGTGAATCCGGCCTTTGAGAGAATGACCCAGTACCGCACGGATGAAGTTCTGGGACAGAATCCCAGAATCCTTCGCAGCGGACAGCACGATGCCGCCTTCTATGAGGCCATGTGGAAAACGCTCAAGAGCGGTTTGACCTGGCAGGGGAGGGTGACTAACAAACGGAAAGACGGCTCGCTGTATACTGAAAACATGACGGTCTCTCCGATCCTCGACAACACCGGCACCTGCACGCACTTTGTGGCAGTGAAGCGGGACGTGTCTCATGAAATTGAATTGGGTCAGATGCTGGCACAATCGCAGAAGATGGAAGCGGTGGGGCGGCTGGCAGGCGGAATCGCTCACGACTTCAACAACCTCCTGACGGTAATTCTGGGTTACTCCGAAGTTCTGGTGCGACGTTTGCCGGACGACAGCAAGCATCATGGCGATGCCATGGAAATCAGTGCCGCGGCCGGCCGGGCAGCGTCGCTGACCCGGCAGTTGCTGGCGTTCAGTCGCAAGGAAATGACGCAGCCGCAGCACGTGTCGCTCGATGCGATCGTCGCCGAAATGAGCAAGATGCTCAAGCGGCTGATCGGCGAGAATATCGACATGGCGCTGCAGTCATCCAAGGACCCCACAATTGTCTACGCCGATCCCGGACAGTTGGAGCAGATCGTGATGAATCTGGTGGTCAACGCCCGGGATGCCATGCCTAAGGGAGGCAGCCTCAGAGTTGAGACCGGATTGTTCCATCTGGAGAGTTCACGATCGCTGGGCCGGTTCAACCTGGAACCAGGAGCGTATGTGACGCTGTCGGTGAAGGACACCGGAGTCGGGATGTCGGACGAAATCCTTTCACACTTGTTTGAACCGTTCTTCACGACCAAAGAACTGGGAAAAGGCACAGGTCTGGGACTCGCAACGGTCTACGGAATTGTCACCGAGCAGAAAGGGGCAATCGAAGTCCTGAGTCAGCTCTCTGTCGGAACGGAGTTCGTGGTGTACCTGCCGCTCAGTCCGGCTGCAGCCAGTGATTCGTCGTCAAAACTGACGCAGGGAGAAGACCTGGCGCAGGGGGAGACGATCATCCTGGTCGAAGATGACAGTGTGGTTCGCTCGATTGTCAGCAAGATGCTGGTGGAATTGGGTTACCGCGTCATCACCTGTGCCGAACCGCTCGAAGCGCTCCAGCACGGCTGCGGGGCTAAGGTGCAGTTTGATCTGCTTTTGACTGATGTCATCATGCCGAAAATGAACGGCCCGGAACTGGCGGAGCGATTTGTCGCCTGGCGGCCGAAGACCAAAGTTCTATTCATGTCCGGATATCCGGACCAGGCTATTACTCCGGAATCGCTGTCTAAACTGAATGCCGGATTCATCCATAAGCCGTTCACCCGAGTGGCGCTCGCACTTAAATTGCGGGAAGTCCTGGATTGTGCTGCCAAAACCGGCGCGGTCGAATGAACAGGGCACGAACCCGTCGGCCACTCGCCGAATGTAACTGCGTGGCTCCAATGGAGTTTTGCCAATCGGCGATACGCATTGCCGCGTAGACGTCCTTTCGATTTCCCATTTCCTCACTGTTCCATCTTGACTGTGCCAACAAACCTGCGTTCTTAGTACGTATATAAGATGGACTGGTCTATCGACGCATAAGACGATTTATGGGATTTCGTATACGGGAGTCGAACATGATAGTGAGCATTCTCCGCATCCGCACAGTAGCGCTGGTCACGATGGTCGCGCTCGGGCTCTTCATGGTTGCAAAGAACGGGCGTAGCCAGACCGGCAAGCCGGCTTATCCGGCCACGCCGAAGCATCCGGTTACCAGCGAGTATTTTGGTACGAAAGTCACGGAGGATTACCGATGGCTTGAAAACCAGAATGACCCGGAGGTGATGGCGTGGGTCGCCGAACAGAACGAGCTGACGTTCAGCCTGATCAATGCCGATCCGGCGCACGAACGCATCAAGAGCTACGTCAAACAGCTCTACAGCGCGGAATCATCGACATACTATTCGTTGGCCAAGGTAGGCGGCGTGCTGTTCGCGATGAAGGATCAGCCTCCCAGGGAACAGCCGTTCCTGGTGACGCTTGCCTCACCCGACGATACAGTTGGCGCCAGGGTAGTGGTCGACCCCAATCAAATCGACAGCACCGGAAGCACGACGATCGACTTCTATGTTCCATCGCACGACGCCAGGCTGGTGGCCGTTTCGATGTCCAAGGGAGGGAGTGAGGACGGCTCAGCGTACATATTTGATGTTGCATCGGGTCGCCAGCTGGCCGATGTCATTCCGCGCGTCAGCTATCCGACCGGCGGTGGAAGTGTGAGCTGGGCTGCCGACAACAGCGGGATCAGCTATACCCGGTATCCGGCCGAAGGGGAGAAAAAGCCGGACGATATGCACTTCTATCAGCAGGTGTACTATCACAAGCTTGGCACACCGGTGGCGGAGGATCGCTATGCGATCGGCAAGGAGTTTCCACGGATCGCCGAAGTAGCGCTGCAGACATCGGAAGATGGTAAGTATACGCTTGCCACCGTATCAAACGGAGATGGTGGGGAGTATGCGCACTTTATCCAGGGGCCGTCGGGAAATTGGACACAGATTACGCAGTTCCAGGATCGAGTCAGTACGGCGAAATTTGGATTGAACCAGTCACTCTATTTGCTCTCCCGCAAAGATGCTCCGAACGGCAAGATTCTCCAGATGCCGCTCACGGCGACTGAGCTCTCAAAGACGAAGGTAGTAGTGCCGACCGGCAGCGCTTCCATCAATGACTTCACGGCAACATCGAGTCGCCTGTATGTCGAAGACATGGTCGGCGGTCCGACCCAGCTTCGCATATTCGATCTGAATGGCCAGGAACTGAAGAGTGTCGAGACCGAGCCGGTTTCGACCGTACGCGCTCTTACCTGGATCGGCGGGGACGATATCCTGTATCAGCAGGAATCGTATCTTCATCCGGCCGCATGGTATCACTACAGTCCGATTCATGCGGAACCGCGGCAGACCGCCATGGTGCGGAAGTCGAGAGTGAATTTTGATGATGCGGAAGTTGTTCGGGAGATGGTGACATCGAAAGACGGCGCCAAGATACCGATCAATATCATTCGAAAGAAAGGGACCAGGCTGGACGGGTCAAATCCGGTGATCCTGTATGGATATGGCGGGTACGGAGTGAATATGTCTCCGGGATTTTCGACGTGGCGACGAGTCTGGCTGGATCAGGGGGGTGTCTATGTGATCGCCAACCTTCGCGGCGGAGGAGAATTCGGCGATGCCTGGCATCAGGCAGGGAATCTCACCCGCAAGCAGAACGTCTTTGATGATTACGCCGCCTGCGCGCAGTATCTCATCGACAAAGGGTACACCACGCCCCAGAAACTGGTGGCGATGGGGGGAAGCAACGGCGGATTGCTCATGGGTGCGGCGCTGACCCAACATCCGGAGCTGTTCCGGGTGGTGATTTCCTATGTTGGAATCTATGATATGCTCAGAGTCGAATTATCTCCCAACGGCGAGTTCAACACGACTGAATTCGGGACGGTCAAAGACAAGGCGCAATTCGATGCGCTGTATGCCTACTCCCCGTATCATCATGTAGTTGATGGCAAGGCATATCCGGCGGTTCTCTTTTTGACCGGTGAGAACGACGGCCGAGTTGATCCGGCCAACTCCAGAAAAATGACGGCCCGGCTGCAGGCCGCCAGCGGCTCCGATCAACCGATTCTGTTGCGCCAGAGTTCGACCTCGGGACATGGTATAGGAACATCGTTCAGCGACCAGATCGAAGAAGACGGTGATGTCTTTTCGTTCTTGTTCGGTCAGCTGGGAATTGTTTTTTACGAGGGGCAGTAGTAGAAGTAGAAATTAACTACTCCGATCAGGGATTTAAGACCGCCAGTACGAAACTGATTCCGGGTTTGTTCGGCGGTCTTCACATACATAGATGTCTCTACGCAATGGGCAGAGGCGGACCGACCACCTGCATGCCGTGAGCGAGCCAGAGAGCTGGATCCTGTGAGGGCATGGCGTTGGTCTTGGTTACTTCGGCAAAGAACGCCTCCATCTTGCCGGCAGGGGAGAACGCGACCAGAATTCTGCCGCCGGTTTCACCTGTCGATGCCCAGACGTGTGGGATCCCCCGTGGTCCGGTGACCGAATCACCCGCACCCAGTTTGATCTTCTCAGTTCCGATCTCGAACTCAAATGTTCCTTCAAGAGCATAGAACCACTCGTCCTGATGGGGATGAACGTGGCGGGGCGGACCCCCTTTTCCCTTGAAGACATTTTCCAGAATGAAGATGTCATCGTTGCCGGGAAGGGTGAGTTTGAATTGAATGACACTGATGCCGAGGCCGCGATGGTGTCCGAATTTATCCTGTCCTGCCGGCACGAACGCGGTAGCGGATTTTGACGTCTCGTCTTTGTGCGACGGTTCCATATTCAACCCTTTCCGAATGTCTGGTGAAGGTGCAGAGGAGCGCATCGGCGGTCCTGCCCACTGTAACTTCCACCAAAGAGAAAAGGTTCCGTGCACAGCCTGGACCGGTTGAGGGGCGAATGCGAGTTGGATCACGGGCAGGCGGGCAGCGAAAAGCCTCCACCGGTCAAGTAATTGACCAGAGCACTCAGGTCCGCAAGATCCACTGCGCCGGAGCCGTTGACGTTTGCTTCTGCGGCGCAGCCAAGAGTGAACCCGCCGCCGGCAAGATAGCTGACGAGGGCGCTCAAATCAGCGAGATCCACCGAACCCAGGCTATTCACGTTTCCAGTCACACCGATACAGCAGCAGGCATCACCAATTCCGTCGTGGTTGGAGTCGGCCTGAGTGGGATTTGGTTTGGTGGGGCAGTTGTCACAGGCATCGCCGTGACCATCGAGGTCGGTGTCGATCTGTACGGTGTTGGGGATCACGGGACAATTATCGCACACGTCGCCAACACCATCGTTGTCCGTGTCCAGCTGGTTCGGGTTGGAGATCGATGGGCAGTTGTCGCAGTCATCGGGGAATCCATCACTGTCCGAGTCCGGCCCGGTGCACTCGGTAATAGTTATCAGTTGGTTGAGAGTAACGCCGGTCATCACACTCCGGTGACCGGAAGGCCAGATTGCGATCAGGGAATCGATAACGGTTGCGTCCCCCAAACCAAAATGAGCGCGCAGGCTGCTGTGTCCGAGGAAACTGTTTTGCGCCGAGATCTCCCGGATTTGCCAGATGCTATTTCCGAAGATGGTCGCTTTGATTCTGATTCGCACGCCTATTCCGGCATGATTTGAGATCACGCCAACCGGGTTGACTTCGAGCCAACCGTTGGTGCCGGTCGTTGTGTTTTGAAGTAACGTTCGATTTCCTGTTCCACCGGCCACGAGCAAATCCACCCGGCCATCGTTGTCGTAGTCGGCGGCGGCGCAGCCCCAGGTTGAGGCACCGACATTGCTTATCACCGGGTCAGCCAGTTCGGTAAACGTTCCGTCGCCGTTATTGCGGAAATAGCTGTCACCGGTGTTGTCCTGGGCCACGAAACAGTCCAGGTCGCCATCGTTATCGAAATCTTCCCAGACCTGCCCGAGAGAAACAAGCGCCTCGGTGGAAATCGGATCGGTCGTAACTTTCACATAAGTGCCGCTGTCATTGCGATAGAGGTTGTTCTTCCTGAGAGCGGGATTGGCTCCTCCCCAATTGGTGCGGAAGCCGTCGAAATCGCCATCGTTGTCATAGTCTATCATGTTCCAGACCTGACCATCGGCGTTATCAGTCGCCATGACGCCGGTTGTTATTCGGGTGAATCCGACATGACCGGTTTCCTTCAGGTTGTTCCGGTAGAGATAGTCCTTTCCGCCGGCCGCATTGGCAGGACCGGTTCCGACAAAGAGATCGAGATCGCCATCCTGGTCGAAGTCAGTCCAGTTACCGGACGTATAGGGTGCCGACACGGTCGAAACGGCGCCGGTATCAATCCGGGTGAACGTATAGTTGGGAGGACCATCGTTGTGGTACAGGCGGCTCGGGCGGCTCGTTCCGAGTTGCATGAAGCCGTTGGGGAGGGTGATGTAGAGGTCGATATTGCCATCGTTGTCATAATCCCCCCAGCATGGGCTCCACCCGGCCGACTCGACACTGGTGGCAAAATCGCCAGAAGCGGCGGCGACAAAGACGCCGTTATTATTGCGGTACAGCGTCCCTTTTTCACCGGCGACAAAGCAGTCAGTCCAGCCATCGTTGTCATAGTCGCCGAAGCTGACGCCGCGATAGAACGTATGGTCGGACTCGAACGGAGAGGTGATATGGGTGAAAGATCCGTCGCCATTATTGTGATACAGATCGCACCCGCCGGAGGTCACCATGAAGGCGTCCTGCCAGCCGTCGTTATCGTAGTCGACCCAGGCGCAACCGACATATTGACCGGTCACAGGATCGCTGTTGATTGGGGCCAGGCTGTCAGAGACAGCGACAAAGGTCTGAGCCTCTGACCGGATTCCCATTGCCGCGATAGTCAGCACTATCGCCGCCACCAGATACAGGTGTTGGTTAACTATTGTCTTGCGCATATCCACCGCCATTCTCCTGGAGATGTTGTATTGATTTCTGGTTGATGCCGGCAGCGATTCCCGCCGGTGACTTTTGCGGGCGCCATGTTCGGTAGATGGGCCCGTGTGATCAAATAACGCAGGGATCAGCGATATGAACGATGCTGATTCGCGAATGACACACCGGGTGCGCGAATGGCATGGGAAACAGGATTGAAGTCGAGATCTAGTGGTTGAGCAGATCTTTGAGCGCGGTTCGACGGGACCGGCTGACACGGATCTTGGCGCCGGAACTGAGGACGAGCGAAGATGATCCGAATCGCCCGGCCAGGACGCGAGTGACGTGGGTGCGGTTAACGATTGCGCTGCGGTGGACTCGGACAAAGCCGGCTGGGGGGAGTGATTGCTCAAGGGTGGTCAGGGATTCGGACAGGAGGTGCTTGCCGTTTCTTGTGTGGGCGACCACAAAGTGATCGGCTGACTCAAACCAGATGATGTCATCGAGCTTCAGCTTGATAATGTCATTCCCTGACTTGACCAGAATCCGATGGACCTGAGCTGACTTTGCTGCCTGCGACGAGTCGGCCGGTGGCTGATGTTGCCAATCCCGAAGAAGCGTCCGGAGATGCTGTCTGTATGGCGCCTTTGGCTGACCGGTCAGTTCTTTGGCCCGAGCCAGGGCATCGAAAAACCGCTTCTGCGTAAATGGTTTGAGCAGGTAGTCCAAAGCGTGTGCTTCGAACGCCTTTACAGCGTACTGGTCGTAGGCCGTTACAAATATGATCGCGGGAAGCCGAGTGTTGCCGAGCTCTTGCAGTACTTCAAACCCGTCCATGCCGGGCATCTGAATATCGAGGAAGACAAGATCAGGCTTCAACTCCAGAATTGCGCGAACAGCGTCCTGACCATCGGCGCATTCCCCTATTACTGTCAAGTCTGAATCGGTCTGCAGCAGCCGTTTGAGCAGTCGGCGCGCCGGACTTTCGTCGTCGACAATCAGTACGCTGAGGGATTTCGCTTTCGGAGTCATCGGGTCGTCGTTTCCGGCGCCACGCCGTCACGCGGAATTTCTATATGAACGAGCATACCTCCCCGAGGTCCGGGAGTCGTCTGAAAGAGATAATTGTCAGAATAAAGCCAGCGGAGCCGCTCTTCGGTTAATCGGTATCCCCGGCCGGTACCGGTAGAGTCTGCCGCAGGTCGGAGGGTCGATTCAGGGAGGTCTTCAACTTCGAGGATGAGTTTCTCACCTGAGAGGGATGATCGGATGTTCAACTTCACCTTTCCGCTTACCTGTGAGACGACATGTTTGACCGAATTTTCGACCAATGGGAGCAAGACGAACGAGGGGACAAGGAGAGTGGTGGTTTCCGGTGCACAGGTGAGGGAAATTTCGAGGCGATCGCCAAATCTCGCCGATGCCAGCTCCAGATAACATTCCACCAGTTCGCGTTCTTGATGCAGCGGAATTCGATCATGCTCACCCCGGTCAAGGCTCATCCGAAGGAGGTTTCCGAGTTTGGCAGTCAGATCGTACGCTTTGTTTGTATCCCCCTCAAGAATGGTTGATGAAACCGTATTGAGGACGTTGAAGAGAAAGTGCGGCTGGATTTGCGACCGGAGCGCCTGGAGCTGTGCCTGCGCGAGTTGGGCCCGGAGCTGCGATGACTGCATTTCCCGTTCGTGCCAGCGTCGGTAGTACCACAGTCCCTGTTCGAGTCCGACAGTGCCCCAAAACGCCAGGAAGTAATAGGTCGAGTGCTGGAAGAGGGTAAAATCGAGCATTCGATTGAACTGGGCAAGTGCCGGGATCTGGATATTCACGGTCAAAAGCCAGGCATAGGCGAGGACATAGGCAGAGGTCATGATCACGCTGCAGATGATCAGCACGGCGAGATGGCGCGGCCAGTTGGTCCATTCCAGTCGAAATTTGTGGCCCAGCCAGAGGATCAGCGGTGTGGCGAGAAACCCCCAGGTGAACCAGACCACATGTTTGATCCAGACCAGTCCCCACCAGGTCCAGGGGTCGCCCGGCGGAGTGAACAGGCGCCAGTGGATTGCGGACAGGAACGAAATCGCCGACCAAAAGCAAACCAGCGCAAGCCATCGCGTCCTGCGCGAGGGGATAATTCTGATAAAGAGGCTGCTGGTTTCGGTGACGACTTTATTCATGGATTGCCTTGATCGAACATCTCGCCGACCGGATCAATATAGCAGAGACCGTCAAATCGGCAAGCCGTGGAATCACACGAGCCGAAAATTCGATTTACCAGGATTTCACGACCGGGTGTGCCTCGGTATTGAATACACTCTTCTCCAGGTCAAGGGTCTCGCGCGGAGCGAACAGGAGATAGAGATACTTCATGGTCTCCGCGAGGAAGAAGCTTTCCATTTCATCAGACTGCACTTTGGTCGTGACGTCTTTCAGCGTGGCATAGCCGACGTCGTTTCGGCAGTACTTCTTCAGACTTTCGAAGAAGGTCTGACCCATCTGAAGATACCTGGGATCGCCCGTGTAATAGTGCAGATAAAAGGCGGATTCGATAATTTCCGGTCGAAGCGGATAGCCGGGGTACTGCACTTTCATGGTGACGTAGTCCAGCCCTTCCGGTTCAATGCCAAACGTGGTCCAGATCTTGTAGAACGATTCTTCGAGCCGCCGTGCGCGAGCGGTATCGCCGGAAAGCGCCAGCACGGCAGGGAAGAAGGCGTCGAGCGCGCCGGTGTAGTTCTCGATCGGTTTGCCGGTGTACATATTGACGACGCGATAATTGAGCACGCCGTTGCTGTCGTGGGCAAGATAGGTATGGACGGCTGCGATGCTGGTCTTCCACATATCGGCGCAGGCGGAGTCGCTGAACAGGCGGGAACATTTGAGCAGATATTCGTAATAGGAATCGATTCCGCCGCTCAGGTGGCTCGATGAATCCACCCACTGGCCGGTTTCGACATTGATCTGCGAACCAACCAGACCAAGCGGGGAACGTCGGTTGTAGAGCGCGACCAGCGCCGACTTGGCCTTGTTGAAGAAAATGGTATCGCCGGTCAGTTTGCTGAGGGTGCCAAATTCGATCAGGAGAGTTCCGATCTCGGCCGGATTGGTGACGTTGCCCCGCACCTTACCAGTCTTGAGATTGACGTAGCCATACGGCATGCCGGTGGGGGAAGCGAATACCGGCAAGAGCCGTTTGCCGAGATCTTTGGCCAGAGCCAGCAATCGTTCGTCTTTGGTCAGCTGGTAATTCGTCACCAGTGCCCCGAGAATGCGGATGGTGATCTCAAAATTCTTCACTTCGATATCATGGTCGAACGTCAGGTGCGTCGCGACGTATTCCCGGTCTGCTTTCGCTTCGTCATCAAACCCCATGATGGTCAGGGCATCCATGGCATCGACCGCAGTCATGTAGAGCGGGACGGTGTGCCAGTCATGGTAGCTCTTACTCAGCGGCTTGAGATCATCGTGTCCCCAGGCATACTGTTTGTATCCGTTCCAGGCGTGCAGAAACTCAGTCCGGACGTCGGAGGCCAGCCTGGCACGGTCGATTGACTTGCCGGATGAGTCGGTTTGAGCGTCACCAGGGGTCGAATAGATTGTTACGATGGAAACGAGTAATAACAGCTGCAATTTCATATGATCTCCTTGGGGCCGATTCAGCGGCGCTTGGGAGATGGTAGCACTTTAATTGATCCCGGTCAACCGATGGGTCTCAATGGCAACGATCAGCCGAATTGTCGCGAATCGGGCCCGAAAATGGAACGCAATAGTCACTACGGTGCTACAAGGATAGAGTCTACAGGGTTGATCCGTCTGGATGACGAGCCGACGAGAGAGAACCGCCCCAATACTGAGCATTGCCGTTGTCCGGTCAAGAATCCACTTGCCGAGAGGGGGCATTAGGGCTAGACTTCACTATCTATGAAGTACATTTTGACCTCCAGCAGACGATTCCCACTCGCATTTCTTGCCATTGCCATTGCCATTGCCGGTTCGCTCCCTTTCGCTTGCAGTAAGGGAAACAGCGGCGCGGCGCGAGCGAGCGCCAAAGCGGCGGTTCCGGTGGAAGTAGTTGTGATTACTCCACAGCCGCTTCGGAATGCCATTTCCACCACCGGCACGTTGATGGCCAACGAAGAAGTGACGCTCCGGCCGGAGATTTCCGGACGCGTGACCGGCGTCTACTTCCAGGAAGGAAAGAAAGTTCGCAAAGGGGAGTTACTCCTCAAGATCAACGACACGGAGTTGAAGGCGGAACTCAAAGGGAAGCAGGCAGAGGAAAAGCAGGCATCGGACGAGGAAATGCGGAAGCGGAAGCTGTTCGAATCCAAAGCGATCAGTCAGGAAGAATATGACAAGGCGCTGAACTCCCTTCACATGGTGCAGGCGGCCCGCGAAGGGATTGAATCACAGCTTGCGGAGACAGAAATCCGGGCGCCGTTCGACGGCAAGATCGGGCTCCGGCATGTCAGCGAGGGGGGATATGTTACTCCCGCTGTCGAAGTCGCGACCATGCAGGATGTCAATACGATGAAGGTCGAATTTGCGGTGCCGGAGAAACATGCCGGCAAGCTCAAGAGCGGAACGGAAATTACGGTTAAGACCGGCGATGCTCCCGACGGGGTCAAAGGGGAGGTCTACGCGGTGGAATCGAAAATAGATCCTGATACACGGACGATTAAGGCACGAGCCAAATTGGCGAATCCGGATGATATGTTCATTCCCGGCTCTTTTGCGAAGGTTGATATCACACTGGAAGTGCTGACCGATGCTCTGGTCGTTCCGTCCGAAGCAGTGATTCCGGATGTCAGCGGAGAGTCGGTCTTTCTGTGTGACAACGGCAAAGCCAAGTCTGTGGTCGTCAGGACCGGGATCAGGACCGAGACCGGCACGCAGGTCATTTCCGGCCTTTCACCCAACGATACGCTTATTGTAACCGGGATTCTACAATTGACGGGCGGAAAAGCAGTTCAGGTAAAGAACATTCGAACCAACTAGTCTGTCGCACCCATGAACCTATCGTCAACCAGTATCAATCGGCCGGTTCTCTCGATCGTGCTCTCCATCCTGATTGTCCTGTTTGGCGCAATTGGATTTCTGTTTCTCGGAGTGCGCGAATTTCCCAGTGTCGATCCCCCGATTATTACCGTCAGCACCAGTTACACCGGCGCCAACGCCGATGTTATCGAATCGCAGATCACCGAGCCGCTGGAATCATCGATCAACGGCATTGCCGGCATTCGCTCACTGACCTCGCAGAGCAGCGACGGCCGCAGCCGCATTTCGGTTGAGTTCCAGCTCGGAGTCGACATGGAAGTTGCGGCCAACGATGTCCGTGACCGGGTTTCGCAGGCGGTGCATGACATTCCGGTCGATGCCGATCCGCCCACGGTCTCCAAAGCCGACGCCGACGCCAATCCGATTCTCTCCATGACGCTTCAGAGCGACAAGCGCTCCCTGCTTGAACTCTCCGCTGTCGCCAACGATCTGTTCAAAGAACGTCTTCAGACGATTCCGGGGGTCAGCAGTGTCGACCTGTGGGGGGAGAAGCGGTACGCCATCAAGCTCTTAATCGATCCAAATAAACTGGCCGCACACGATTTGACGCCCCTGGATGTCCGTACTGCTCTGGATCGTGAGAATGTGGAACTTCCCTCGGGACGCATCGAAGGATATCACACTGAACTCTCCATCCGGACGTTCGGACGCCTATCGACACCGGAAGAGTTCAACGAACTGATTATCAGAGAGTCGGAAGGCTCGGTTGTAAAGTTCCGCGATGTCGGCCGGGCGGTTCTGGCGCCTGAGAACGAACGATCACTCCTGAGAGGAAACGGCGCGATTCCGATGGTCGGGGTCAATTTGATTCCGCAACCGGGCGCAAACCACATTGCTATCGCCGATGAATTTTACCGCCGCATTGAGGTCATCAAGAAGGAACTGCCCGAGGACCTTCACCTGAATATCGCTCAGGACACGACCGCCAATATCCGGCGGGCGATTACCGAGGTTGTCGAGACCATCGCTATTGCATTCCTTCTGGTTCTCCTGGTTATCTTCCTGTTTTTGCGCCACTGGCGAACGACGGTTATCCCGATGCTGGCAATTCCGATTTCGCTTATCGGCTCGTTCTTTATCATGTATGTCGCCGGGTTCTCGATCAACATTCTCACCCTGCTCGGAATCGTTCTCTCGACCGGAATTGTGGTCGATGATGCCATCGTCGTGCTGGAGAATATTTACAAGAAGATCGAAGCGGGCATGGACCCGATCGAAGCGGGGCATCGCGGGTCAAAGGAAATCATCTTTGCGATCGTATCGACCACCATTACACTGGCCTCGGTGTTCCTACCGATCATTTTCCTTCAGGGATTGACGGGACGGCTGTTCCGCGAATTTGGCATTGTGGTGGCCGGATCGGTGCTCATCTCGGCATTTGTGTCTCTCACGCTCACTCCCATGATGAGTGCCCGCACTTTGCATAAGCCGGCGCACGAGAGCAAGTTCTTTGAGATGAGCGAGCGCTGGTTCAATAGTCTGATCAGCGCGTATCATCGATCGCTGCGGACGTTTGTGGAGCGCCGCTGGCTGGCCCCAATTATCATGCTGGCCTCGCTGGCGATCATCCTCGGGCTCGGTATGCTGATTCCATCGGAGCTCTCTCCCATGGAAGACAAGGGGCGCGTGATGATCCAGGCAACCGCTCCCGAAGGGACTGCCTACGACGCCATGTACAAGTACATGGGTGGGCTGATTGATCTGGTGGACTCGCTTCCGGAGAAGGACGTCATCATTTCGGTGACTGCCGCAGGAGGAGGAACCGGCGCGGTGAACAGCGGATTCATTCGCGTGACCCTGGTGCCGCCGGACAAGAGGGAGAGGACTCAGCAGCAAGTCGCAGATGCGTTGTCCGGTCAGCTCAAGGACTTTACGTTCGCCCGCGCCTATGTTACCCAGGAGCAGACTATTGGTGGTGGGGGACGTGGCCGCACCCTGCCGGTCCAGTATGTCATCCAGGCGCCGACACTGGAGAAACTTCGGAAGGTGATTCCGGTATTCATGGAAAAGGCGCAGGCCGATCCCACGTTTCAGGTTGTGGATATCGACCTGAAATTCAACAAGCCGGAGATGACGATTGAAATCGACCGGGATCGCGCCCGCGCGCTGGGTGTGACCGTTCGTGATATTGCCCAGACGCTTCAGCTCTTCTTCAGCGGCCAACGGTATGGATATTTTCTGTTGAACGGCAAGCAGTACTCGGTGATTGCGCAGGCGGATCGAGCGGACCGGGATCAACCGGCGGACCTTGGATCGGTCTACGTGCGCAACAGCCGGGGGCAGCTGGTGCAGCTGGACAATATTGTCAAGATGTCGTACCGAAGCAGTCCGCCACAATTGTTCCGGTTCAATCGATATGTGGCCGCGACCGTCATGGCATCACCATCGCCGGGACACACGCTCGGCCAGGCAATCGATGAAATGGACAAGATTGCGGCATCGACACTCGATGAATCATTCTCTACCAGTCTGGCCGGAACCGCCAAGGAATATTCCGAGAGTTCGAACACGCTCCTGTTCGCCTTTTTGTTGGCGCTGATTCTGGTCTATCTGATTCTCTCGGCTCAGTTCGAGAGTTTCCGCGATCCACTCACGATCATGTTCACCGTTCCGCTGGCGGTGGCCGGCGCGGTACTCTCACTCTGGCTCTTCCGCCAGACGTTTAACATCTTCAGCCAGATCGGCATCATCGCTCTTATAGGTATTGTCACCAAGAACGGCATCTTGATTGTGGAATTCGCCAACCAGCGCAAAACGCAGGGGCTGAGCGTCAAGGAGGCGGTCATCGATGCCGCGACTCAGCGGTTCCGCCCGATTCTGATGACCAGTCTGGCGACCGCATTCGGCGTGCTGCCGATTGCGCTGGCGCTCGGTGCCGCGGCCAAGAGCCGCGTTTCGATGGGAATCGTTATTATTGGCGGCCTCTTGTTTTCGCTCGGCTTGACCCTGTATGTCATTCCAGCGCTCTATACTTTCCTGACCTCCAAAAAGGCTCCGGCGCCAGGCAGCGAACTGCCGGCTGAGTGACCATCCCCAAACCGGCAGTAATTTGACAATCTGCTCGGTTGATTTTCTGCCCATAAATTGTGCGCCGAAACTGCCGATACTTACCTGTACAGGGCCGCAAGCCAAAACGCGGCTTCTGAAGCCGTGAAGGGGGGAACCAGCCGCTGCCATTTTGAGCACGAGGTGGTGTTCAAAAACGGTCAGATCGCGTTGCCAGTCCGGGCGATGTCGATATCGGCGACGACTAGAGCTGAAACGTTTTGAATCCGAGGTTAAGGAGAAGCTATGCCCCACTTCACCGGCCAGTATATCACCGATCCCGAACTCCGAAGACGAATCGAAGCTATCGAGAATCTTCCGACTCTTCCCGAAGTATACACGAAACTGTGTACCGAGCTTTCCAAGCCCAATCCCAATATGCACGATGTTGCAGCAATCATTTCTCACGATGTAGCGATATCGGCCAAGCTCCTGCACATGATCAATTCCGCCTACTTTGGACTGAAGACCCGGGTTGAGTCGGTCTTGCAGGCGGTTAATCTGCTTGGAGTCGAAACGGTGAAGGGAATTGTCCTCACTGCCAGCGTTTACAAAGGCGAAGGAAACGCCAAGATTCCCGGTTATTCGCCTAAAGAAATCTACGACCGCGCCGTGGGCGTGGGAGCGAAGTCCCGCTTTATCGCCTATTCATTCGGTCTGCCGCGCAATGAAGTCGATTATGCTCTGACATCGGGGCTGCTTCACGATATCGGCAAGCTCGTGCTGTTGACCAATTTCACCGAAGAATTCAAGCGAGTTCTGGCCCGCAGTGAGAGGGATTCGATCCCGATGCATGAAGCCCAGGAAATGGAACTTGGTGCCGATGATGCGGCGATCGGGGCATTCCTGTTGGAAACGTGGAAATTGCCTGAGAAGATTATCGATGCCGTCGCGGTACACTACTGTCCGTCGAAATGGGGAAAGAACCAGCTCGATTCCTGTGCCGCAGTGCATATTGCGTATGCCTCTGAACAGGATCGCCTCCAGCATCATGGCGGGAGCGCCCGGTCGGCCTTTGACCGCGGCCTCACCGATAAGCTTGGGCTTTCCGATCAGCTGGCATCATATGTCGGCATGGCTCCCGAAGCAGTGTCGTAGCCAGTCTGCACCGCTGGTCGGCCGATGCTCCGGTTAGAGCTTGCGGGAGAGCCAGTGCAAAATATTGAGCGCCAGTTGGCGGTTATCGTTGTCGGGGAGATTCATTCCAAACGGTTTGTTGTCATATACCTGCGCGGTCATCATGGCAGCTTCACCCAGTACAACTACTCTCCCTTGCCCATATTCCAGCGCCAATCCCTGAGTGGTTCCGGCTCGTGTCGGAGCAAGTGTGTCCCCGCTTGCCACATATTCAATCGCAGAATCAGGGAGAATCAACAGCGGGATACCTTCGGGGGGACCATCGAGCGATTGTCCGGTGAAGGTCATGACACGATGAACGGCTGACTCGGTTCCCGTGCCAGAAAGGATGGGATGGTTTCCAAGGCGACCATTCTCACTCGAAAAGAGAAGCGGGTCGGAGACTTCGTTCGGAATTTCCACATATCCCTGATACATCTTTACTCCAAACGCCTGTCCCATGGCGGCATTGGCGGCACCAAACGGAAGATGGTCCGCAATCAAAAGCAGTGATCCTCCGCTGTTCACCCAGTCCCTGACAGCTTCGATTTCGGACGAACCAAATGCCGGATCTTCGCGCTTGCCGGCAACGCTGACCGGAAGGTTGATTCCGAACATCTGCGGCTTGGGGGCGCCGGATGCGTTGGCGATGATCAGTACGTCGATATCACCAAGACTTGCAGGGGTGAAAAGTTCAATCCCCTTGGAGACATCATAGCCGTCGTTCCGAAGTAATTTCGCC
This sequence comes from Candidatus Zixiibacteriota bacterium, assembly GCA_049290195.1. Lineage (GTDB taxonomy): Bacteria > Zixibacteria > MSB-5A5 > GN15 > FEB-12 > FEB-12. The sequence continues at coordinate 24,960 of JBATNE010000165.1, read as the reverse complement.
AGCGGGTAGTAGCGGCTGGTCCAGTCGGCAGTTGAAGCATTATTATGGGCCTGATCAATCACAACTTTGGGATGAGTTGCGACGAATGCGGGGTTGGGGACCGCGGCGTCCCAGCTGTAGTCGGCTCTTTGGGACGTGAAGATGTTGTAGCCGAGAAAACTAACGGCAAGCAAAACCACGGCGAGAGTACCTCGTATCACCAATTTCTTTACCATAACCGCCTCTGAAAGTATTTCGCGACGTGGGGGAGTGGGTGCGATCGCGCAGGCGAGCAACTGGTCATGGCATTGTTACGGCTGATGGGCGCATTAGTTGCCAGTCTAATTGGGTGAGCGCCGATCAAAGGGGGAAGTGGGTACCCTGCTTGATTGACTATCAGTACATACTGGCTTTCGTCTCTTTGAGCCCTTTGCCTGAAATGTATTCAAGCAATTCAGCAGCGTCGGCTTCCCCCTTTTGGGCATGATGCAAGAGCGTCAGGCCGTGCGGACCCTTGGCATTCAATAGATGCGGATAGACTTCGAGAATCGCTTTGACGATTTTCGTCTGGCCGAGCATGGTGAGGATGAAGACATTCGGGCGACATCCCTCACTGATAAGAAAGTTGGCAATGTCTTTCCGTCCCATGTGACCGGCCCCCTCGAATGCCGTCTCAAAATCCCCGCCGCCCCAGTCCCACATGGCATACAAGAGGTTTGGATGCTCCGCCAGCATCGACTTCACTTTGTCCAGGTTGCCATGTCCGGCGATAACGAATTCTCTGACCATATCCGGAGCCAGTTGCGGCGGCTTGTCCGTGGCCGGCTGTGTTGCTTGCGCGAATGAGAGGGAGGGAAGGACCAAAAATCCGGCGGCACCTGCGGCGGTCCGGGTGACAAATTCTCTTCGGTTCATTCATGGCTCCTTGAAGCTTGGTGTGGCGGGCGTACTACTTCAAGACGAATCCGAACATGGATTTGTTGCGTCGATTATTCACCGCCGTATCCGATCAAATCCGCGATTGACGATCGACCCTGATTCCGCCATAATTCGACAAACTCAGAGACCGGGATATATGACTATGCGCACCCATGCCCCTTCCGCAATTCGGGCGGTTCTCGCCGCACTCTTCGTGACGACTCTCGTATCCGCCGCCGATAAGCCGGCAGCGATGGGGAATGTCACGACAATTGGTCGACATGGCGACACCTTTGACCTGCGAACATCGGGCGGCGCGATCGTTCAGATACAGATCCTCAAGAGCGATCTGTTCCGCATCTGGGCTGCTCCCAAAGATTCGCTGGTGGGGGAAGGGAGTCATGCTGCGCCGATTGTCCTGCCCCAGAGATTGGAACCGGTCGGAGCAGCATTCGACACGACCGGCGAGTCGCCGGTCATCTCAACTTCGCTTTTTGCGCTGGTGATTCATCGAACCCCGCTCATGTTTGCGCTCTATCGTCCCGACCGAAAAACAGTCATCTGGCAGGAACTCAAGCCGCTTGTGATGGGGGAAGCCGAGAGCTATCAGACTCTGAGCAGTAGCGCCGACGAGCAGTTCTATGGCGGCGGCCAGCAGAACGGCTCGTATGAATTCAAGGGAAAGGTGATGGAGATCGCGTACTCCAACGGATGGGAAGAAGGGGACCGCCCCAACCCGGCGCCGTTTTATATATCGAGCAAGGGATATGGCGTGCTGCGGAATACCTGGGCCGATGGCCGGTATGACTTCTGGTCCACTGATTACCTGACCACGATGCACAAAGAGAATAGATTCGATGCGTACTACATGGTCGGACAGTCTATCAATCACGTTCTTGACGAATACACTCAGCTGACCGGACGGGCCGGGCTTCTGCCGCGCTGGGGTTATGAGTTTGGGGATGCCGATTGCTATAACGACAGAGACAATGTCGACAAACCTGGGACAGTGCCGCCCGGCTGGTCCGATGGACCGACCGGCACCACGCCTGATGTCGTAGCGTCTGTTGCGGCCAAGTATCGCGAGTTCGATATGCCGGGGGGATGGATTCTCCCCAATGATGGTTATGGCTGCGGTTACACTGATTTGCCCGGAGTTGTCGAAAGCCTGAAGAAATACGGATTTCACACCGGTCTCTGGACTGAAAGCGGTATCGACAAGATCGCGTGGGAAGTCGGCAAGGCCGGCACCCGGGTGCAGAAGCTCGATGTTGCCTGGACCGGTAAGGGGTACCAGTTTGCGCTCGATGCCAATATGGAAGCATCGAAAGGAATCCTGGATAACTCCGACAGCCGTCCGTTCGTCTGGACCGTGATGGGTTGGGCAGGAATACAGCGATATGCGGTGACCTGGACCGGGGACCAGAGCGGAAGCTGGGACTATATCCGCTGGCACATACCGACCTTGATTGGCTCCGGGCTGTCCGGGATGATCTATGCGACCGGCGATGTTGACGGCATTTATGGCGGTGGCCCCGAAACCTATATGCGTGACCTTCAGTGGAAATGTTTTACGCCGGTACTGATGGGAATGTCTGGTTGGTCCAAGAACGAACGGAAACATCCCTGGTGGTTCGAGGAACCATATCGCAGTATCAATCGAGACTACCTGAAATTGAAGATGCGGCTCATGCCGTATATGTACACACTGGCGCACGAAGCGGAATTGACCGGCGCCCCCATTGTACGCGGCCTCATGTGGGATTATCCCGACGACCCGCATGCAAATGACGGTACCGCGAAATATCAGTTCCTCCTTGGAAAAGATCTGCTCGTAGCGCCGGTTTACCGAAGTCAGGCTGCCAGCAAGGGATGGCGCGACAATGTCTACCTGCCTCAAGGGGACTGGATCGACTACTGGGATGGAACCGTCACCAGAGTCGGCGCAAACGGGTTGACGTTCGATTATCCTGTCACGCTTGAGAAGCTTCCGCTCTTTGTTCGTGCCGGGTCGATTCTCCCGATGTACCCGGCAGCTCTGTACGATGGAGAGGTTCCGAAGGATCTCTTGACGCTGGACATCTATCCGCACGGCCATTCAGAGTACACACTGTATGAAGATGACGGCCATACCCGCGCTTACAGGAACGGCGCGTTCAGTCAGCAGACTTTTCGGGTGAATCATGATAGTGCAAAGGGGACGGTTGCGATCAATCTGGAACCGGCCACCGGATCGTTCCAGGGGATGTGTGAAAAGCGCCTCTTTGTCTTGCAAGTACACACGGCGGCACTGCCCAAGTCAGTGACAGTCGATGGGAATCAACTTGCCGGATTGAAAGACTCGACTCAGTTCTCGAAATCCGCCCACGGGTGGTACTATGTCACCAATGATCGTCACGGCGTGCTGTACATCAAGACCGACACGCTGTCGGTCCGCGCCCCGCACACGGTTGTCGCTCTTGTCGGCGCCGAGTCAAAGGAACTTGGGAAAGCACAGTATCCGAAGAAACCGAAAAGCGATGGAACTGTTTCTTCGGACAATCTATTGGTGGTGAATCGGCCGGCCGAAGAACCGGGATTCCCGCTGGAAAATGCGTTCGATGGCAACCCGGCTACTTGGTTCCGAACAGTTCGCGATCAGTCGGTCAGCTACGGACCACACGAATTCGTCCTTTCACTGAAAGACCGGCGTGTGATCGATGGATTCACTATCACTCCTCGAAACGACAAGTACTGGAAATATGGCCAGACCTATAAGTATGAGCTGTACATCGGCGAGAATAACGGCGAATGGGGAGAGCCGGTTATCAGAGACACGCTGGCACAACTGGAGAGCACGCAGACGGTTCATTTTGCAGCGACCGCCGGCCGCGTCGTGCGATTCCGAGTCTTGACCACCCACGATATGGAAATCGACAGCACTGCCCCGAAACCGGGAGAAGGTTCTGTTGATCCGCTGGCAGTCACAGCCGTCAAACCGGTGACGATTTCCGAGTTTCACCTGCTGGAACATCAGGTAGCCGGCAGCACGCGTGTCGTCAAATTCCTTTCTGCTATGATTCCGACGATGATTGAGTCAGGACCCGTTGACTTCGATCCTCACGGTCTCGCCCATGCTGGAAGCGGATTTAGTCTTAACGGCCTCAACCCTGGAGTTTGCTACACTGTCAAAGGTAATAGCCGGATCGACTTTGACCTCAAAGAGGACTGGCAGAGTTTCCGGGTCGAAGCCGGTATCGACGACCAATCCACCGGGCAGGGGCCTGTCCGTTTTCAAATCTATGGCAACGACCGACTCCTCTACGACAGCGGTCCAGTGAAAACGGGTCCCGTTGCCAAACTCGAAGTGGACATCCGCGGGATCAGACGCCTCAGCCTCAGGACAGTTGACAGCAGCGGAAAGAGTATGGCTCATTGGGCCGAGGGTACTCTGATCGGACTTTCAGGCGATCGAGCCGCGAAGTAAGCCCAACTTAAGCAAGAAAGCCCATTGTCCCCCGCTATATTGACATTATGGGGATGATGGGTTATTATCGACTTTCTCAGTCCACTAATCGCGTCGTGGGATGAGATTTGTATTGGGTCTGACATCACGCCTTCCCTTATTGGCCCAATCACCAGCCAGGTAAATCATCATATCCGGGAGCATAGATAATTGGAAAAACAGGAACCGCAAGACGACAACACCTCGACGGTCAGCGTTCTCGCTGCCGGGACCAATGTTGGTCATTACCAGATAGTTGAAAAGATCGGTGCCGGCGGGATGGGGGAAGTCTATCTCGCCCAGGACACCCGTCTCGATCGTCGGGTAGCGCTCAAGTTCATGCCGGCGCAATACGCGACCGACAAGGACTTTGTCAATCGATTCCGCCGTGAAGCGCAGGCGGCCGCCCGACTCGATCATCCCAACATCGTGACGGTTTTCGAAGTCGGCGAACATGCCGGAAGGCCGTTTATCGCCATGCAGTATGTCGAAGGGCAGAACCTTCATGACCTCGCCCACGGCACGCCGCTGCCGATGCATCGGACAATCGATATGGCGATTCAGATTTGCGATGGTCTCCAGAAGGCGCATGGAATCGGCATCGTCCACCGTGATATCAAAACTGCGAATATTCTGCTCGACAACGATCGCCGCCCCAAGATTGTCGATTTCGGATTGGCCACCATTCAGGGTGGAGAAAAACTAACCAAGGTCGGTTCGACTATTGGTACTGTTGCTTATATGTCTCCCGAACAGGCGCAAGGGGGAGAGGTGGACCAGCGTTCCGACCTCTTCTCGTTCGGCGTCGTCCTCTATGAGTTGATTGCCGGGAGGACCCCGTTCAAACGGGATACCGATGCCGCCACCATGCGGGCAATCACGATGGACACTCCGGAGCCACTGGCGCGATATCGGGCCAATGTACCTGATGATCTCCAGCGTATAGTCGACAAGCTACTTCAGCGGGACCCGGCGCTGCGATACCAGACCGCCGGCGATGTTGCCGCCGACCTGAAGCGAATGGCGATCAGCGGAAGTTCCGGACAGGTGACACCGGTCCCGGTCAAGAAGAGTCCGCTCTGGCCGAAGATTGCTATCGGTGTGGTGGTTATCGCGGCGATGGTCATGCTGATCATGAAGATGTCTTCAAAGCCGGTGGAGGCTCCGCGCGCGCAGATTCAGTTTACGCAGGTGACCGAAGATGGAACTTCCTATTCCGGTGCAATCTCTCCCGATGGCAAGTACCTTGCGATTGTACGGACCGAAGGGGGGAAGTACAGCCTTTCCGTCCGACAGGTTGCCACCAAGAGTGCTGTGCGCATATATGGACCAATCGACAACCCAATCGGACAGGCCGTATTCTCTCCTGACGGCAATTACATCTATTTTCTGGAAAATGAGTCGATTAGTCAGGCGAGCCTGAAGCGGATTACCACGCTTGGGGGAACTCCGACAACCGTTCTTCGCAAGATCGATGGTCGTGTCAGCTGGTCGCCGGATGGATCACTCATGGCTTTTCCGCGAGTTGATCCAGTATCCGGTGAGTTCGGCATCGTGCTTGCGAATGCCGATGGTTCCAATGAACGAGTTCTGGTTTCCGGCAAGGGTGCGTTCTGGTATTTCGGACCGACCAGTTTCTCACCCGACGGTAAACTGCTCTTGTGCGGCAAAGGAGAATGGAAACCGCGCATTCATTCTGAGTTGGTAGCGGTCCAGATAGCCGACGGCAAGGAAGTCTGGCACACCTCTCTCCAGTGGCTTGGATTCACTACTCCGGTCTGGTTGCCGGACGGCAAGGACATCCTGGTCTGTGCCGCGGGTCAGGCATCATCAGCCAGTCAGCAGATCTATTTGGTGCATTATCCGAGCGGCGAAGCGGTTCGGGTGTCTGCGGATTTCGAACAGTACTTTGGGCTGAGTGCCACTTCAGATGGTCAAACGGCTGTTGTATCGCAAGTGCAAAATCGATCCAACGTCTGGGTCGGGGCAGGAAACGACTGGAAACAGATCACCACCGGGAAGCTGGAAGGGGCGATGGGAGTAACCTGGGGTGCCAATGATCAGATTTATTTTGCCAGCGCACGATCGGAGACGGAAGGAATCTGGAAGTCGGCAGTCGATGGATCCAACGCGGAACAGGTTGTTTCGGGAACGACCCGCGTGATGAATCCGACAGTTTCTCCCGATGGCCGCACTATTGCCTATACGGCTCTGAGCAGCGGAGTTCCGTCGATCTGGAGAGCGGACAGCGACGGAAAGAATGCGAAAGCGCTCACCGCCGATGGAGAGGACTATTTGCCGTCATTTACGCCGGACGGAAAGTGGATCGTTCTCATGTCGTGGCGGTCCGGTCCTTTACTCCTGTATCGTGTGCCGGTAGAAGGTGGCGAATTGGTCAAGATCTCCAATCAATCGATCACGTCACATGCGATCTCCCCCGATGGAAAGTCGATCGCCTGCTTCTTCACCGATTCAGCCAGGACGGAATCCAAAATAGGTATTCTGGACATTGAGTCAGGAAAAATGATCAAGAGCCTTCCTCAACCTCCGAATGCCGATCAGGGAAAGCTTGTGTGGACGAAGGACGGCAAGAATCTCATCTATGTCGACACGAGATCGAACGTTTCCAATCTGATGAGCATACCGATCGACGGCGGCGCATCGACTCAACTCACGAGTTTCACCAGCGACGCCATTCGCGATTTTGGGCTTTCGCCGGATGGGAAACGATTCGTGATTGCGAAGGGTCCCTCGAATGTCGACATACTACTATTGAAGAATTTCCGTTAACAGGCACGGTGACGGCGGCTTACCAGTTTAAGTCGGTCTTACAAAACACACAAGGGCAGGTCACGTGACCTGCCCTTGGCATATACTGCAAGAAATTCAATTCTTAGAACAGAGTCTTGATAATCTCCGGGCCATTTTCCCAGAAGATCAAAATCACTCCCATCAGCGCACCACCAGCGACGATACCGGATGCCACCGGGAAGAGATATTCTTCGCTCTGCGCAGGATTTTTCTTCTGCCAGCCATAGCCGATCACCGCACCCACAAAAAACAGCAGGCCATAGAACCACTGGAACACCCACGCCAGACCAAGACCGGCGGCCGAAGGAATCCAGTTCTGCTTTTTGGGGAAGAGACGAGAAAGGATCGGAAGGATAATGCCGGCCAGTCCGCCGATCACTATGCTCCAGATCTTGACCGGGTGCATATGGCTCAGACCGAGAGACATCGCTTCAGCCACTCCCTTCCAGGTCTGGGCAGCGGGAGCAGGAAATTGGTTGGTCCCCAGTGCTGCGGCGTTGGGAACGAGAATACGGAAAGCGGTCACGGTGACAATTGTCCCGATGAAAATCCCGGCAAACTGCGCGATAAACTGCTTGCGTGGATTCGCCCCAAGAAGATAGCCGCTCTTGAGGTCGGTGAGCAAATCAGCCGAGGAACCCGCTGCTCCAGCCGTAATGTTGGCCGCCATGAGGTTGACATTCATGTTCCCCGGAGAGAGGGCGCCGAAGGTGAGCTGAGTGATTTTCCCCATAGCTCCCACCGGCGTAGTATCGGTTTCACCGGTCACACGACAGGCCACCAGCGCCAATGCAAAGCTGAGAAGCACCGCGACAAAGCTCTGCCAATAGGGCATATCAAATGTATAGTGCCCCAGGATGGCCAGCGCTATCAGAGAGACAACTTGCCCGACAACAAACCAGGAGCCGGGGGTTTCAATCGAAGCGAGCGCGTCACTCTGCTTTTCACCCCGCTTCAGGACCATATCCCCAAGACCTTTGAACGCACGAAGGGCGCTCCGCCACTGGAACAACACGGAGAGAATACCGGAGGTGACCATGCAGGCAGTTCCGCCCCATAGAGTCCATTGGACGGTGGCTTTGAAGCCGCTGATTTGAGCAGCTTCGGGAATGTTCGCCTGAACCCAGGGAACGAAGATCATCCAACAGGCGATCGAGCCAACGAACATACTAATGGCTACTCGCATTCCCACAAACATTCCGGCGGCAATGAAGATCGGGTCCCAGGCGAACGTGACTGTACGTCCGACCCAGGCTTGACCAAGTACTGCTTCGTTGAAGCGTCCTACCAGAGCAGAAATTTCAAACTCCCCAAGGGTTGATTTTATGAGATGCAATCCGTCGGATAGAAATGCGCTGAACATAGCGAGGAGGCCGGAGATACCCAACGCCCGGGCGGCACGAGCTCCCTTCTTCCCGGTGGAGTGCAGCGCCCGAAGCGTCTCGGCGGCTGCGATCCCGCTGGGAAATCTGAGCTGCTCGATGTTGATCATCTGGCGCTTCATTGGAATCGCCATGGTCACGCCAAGAACGGCGATAAAGAACACCCAGGCCAGCATCAGACCATAGGAGAGAGTCTGATTGTTGAGCATGATGTAAGCAGCGAAGGCGGAAATCAGCGTTCCGCCGGTAGAGGCGCCGGCCGAACTGGCGGTTGATTGCATGCAGTTGTTTTCAAGGATAGTCATCTGGGACTTGGCCAGCCCCGACTTATAGAAGGCGGTCCAGAGGGCGTACGAGAGAATGCAGGCTGTGATGGCCACTCCAAAAGACCACCCTGCCTTGAGACCAATATAGATATTGGTGAGTGACAGCACTCCGCCGAGCGCCCATCCCATAATTATGGAACGCCAGGTAAGTTGCTTTATGGTATCGCCGCGGCCCACATAACACTTGTCATACCACTGCTGCTCGATCTCATCTGCCGTCCCCTTAAAACCCTCAATCGGAAGTTCGTAATTTTCATACGCATCCTGTGAAGCTGTCGTTGTCGAAGCTTTGGGTTGGTCGGCTGTATTGTCCTTCGCCATAGGCACTTACTCCTTGCGGGTTGATCGGTATCGTAAAATCGGAGGTAATTTACGCCATGTTCCTTGAATCGGCAATCCGATTCTGACGGTCAGCCAAGGACTTAGCCGCTTTTTCGGGGCGTATTTGACCGGTGCGATCGGTGCCAATTGACCGAAATCGCTGGCAGACAAGTGAGTACAGTGGTCCCTGCGGCGGTGGCAAGGAGAAAGCGCAAGAAGTGCAGCTCCGCCACGTGGAGGCTTCTGTGAGAAGGATGACGTCACTCACCCGTAAGCGTCTACAGGAGTCAGACTATTCTCTGCTGTCCTGCGGCTATGGACGAAACGTCACCTGATTCAAAAACAGCATCGACCTGTCTCGATTGGCCAGGTAGGACTTGAGCAGGAAGGAGATGTCCGGCTCTATTCGGCCATCAAATATCTGCTTCCCGTTGAACAGAACCACGACATTCCTGCTGACATCCACCATCTCCGGACTAATCATCAGGCGAAATGCACCCACCCGCGAGCCCTGGAGATCGAATCTGTTGTCGGCATAGGTAGCCTTGATTTCCGCCGAGGGCTGTGTCCGATTGAAGATGAAGTAGTTCCTGGGAACCGGCATTCTACAATGAAGAGTCGTCTGCTCGTTGCCTCGCTTGATCATCATTGTGGCCTCAGCCCCACGCTTGAGTGTCTTGCGATATTTCGCCAGATCAGGCATGCTGTCAATCGCAACTCCATTCCCTCCAAGCAGGATATCTCCCGGTTTCAGACCGATCCTCCGCGAAAGGCAGTCCCCGCCGGACAGAGATGCGACCATAACACCGGGTCCGGGAAACGTATCCGACGTCTGAATCCCAATTGAAGTGGAGCTGTCCACCAGCGAGACATTGTAGTCGACATACCATGGCGCCGGCTCATCGACTGTAACCTCATCGATCCCGAGCCATTTGCACTGCCCAAATTGAGGTACAGCGCTTTCCCAGACCAGTGTGTCCGGTGTCACGGCACGCGTGCACTGGTTCAGGTAGTCGAAGACAGGGGGATACTCAATCGCCTGCATGGTGGGGACATGTTCACCGACTAGTCGATGGTACGATATATCGGCGCCGGCCCGCCGGGCCAGGGCAATTGTGCGTTCCATCTGATCGGCAGGGAAGTATCGATCCCGATCCGCATTGGCGACGTAATAATGGGAGCGCGCCATGTTCGTGGCGTATAGCGACAACCCGCCGTCTTCGCTTCCTCCTCCCATTGATCCGTTGATGGCGACATAGGCCGCGAAGTCATCAGGCTTTGCCATAGAGAAGAGAAAGGCCCCGGTTGCGCCATCTGACAGTCCGCTCAGGTAGACGCGGTTGTCATCGACATTGTACGTTGTCTTCACCGCCCTGATCTCGTTGGCCACATTTCCCATGCCGACCTCGTCCCACCAGGTTGCCTTCTCCTGACCGAACGGGAACAGCACCAGCCAGTCCCGTCTTTCCGCTTCGGCCATGATCGCCGAGTTACCGACATACTGATCGGGATTGGTGTCGATAATCGGACGCCCGACCACACCATGAAGGTGCACGAGCAGCGGTGTCGCAAGTTTTGGGTTGTAGTTCGATGGTACATAGAGCGCGTAGGGCCGGGTGACGTCGTCAATCCCGGCGATCGAGTAGAGTGACCATTTTCCACCAGTTGTCGGGACAAATGTGACAGTCCTGATAGCAGTCGCAACATCGCGCCACTGAGGCTTAGCGCCGACAATTCGTGCGATCAGCGTATCTCGCGCAGATTCGGTCGAAGCATGAACGAGTGCCTGAAAATCAGTCTTCCAGTTTTTTGCAGATGCGCCGGCAAAGGAGAGGAACACACATGAAGCGCCGATCAACAGTCTGAGCATATCTCACCCCGCGTTGAAATGGCTTGATCCCAGTAAACGAATACGATTGCGGACAAGATACGACATGATCAACGAGGCGGCAAGACCGGGTAATCCTGGGAACGGAAGTCGGTCCGATAGCCACCGACGACTATCGGACCGAATCGGTATTGTATCCTGTTGCTACATAGCCAGGCTTACTACCACCACCTGGAGGGCAAAAACGGCAGACATGAGAATCGTTCGTACCGTGTTTCCCTTCTCCCAGGGGCGCCAGATTTCCCGCACGTTGGAGGGAGGAGTGGCTGAGTTCCAGGTCATCAGCTTCTTGTTAATCGGTACGTTGACCGTCAGGGTGATGGCAAATACCGCGATTGAGCCGATTGTCACCAGCGCGAGAAGAATGAACTTTGGAGCTGCCGGTGCGGTGCGAAGCAGAAGGAGCCAGATCAGGTTGCCGAGGATCGACAGAATCTGCAAGACCGGCATGAACTTGACATACCGTATGTGTATCTCCTGCTGAAATCGCACGAATGACGAGTCAGGTACCTGGGGTAGGGCAAAACTTGTTCCTAATCGATGTCCAAGGAAAATGCCGGCAAGGAGTCCAGTCGAGAGCAGGGCAACAAGCGATGTGACTGTGGTGAGCATGAGACTCTCCTTCTACTTTGAGACAGGAACGTGGACCTATCTCGGTCATGTTTAACGATAATTCATAGCTGTAACCGTGCGAGTCACACAGGGTTCCTGCATTTTCGCAGAATGTCCACCACTCAGATGAGTGCGGCTCATCGACCGCGAATGTGGAATTGTCAGTTCTTATCATAAGAAAAACCCCCATGTCTCATGGGGGTTTCTGACGGCGGCATGTTCGCAAAGTGGCCGCTGTGTTACCTGCCGGCGGCTAATTCTTCCACCTTGCGGGCCAGATCTTCCATCTGCTTCTTCAGATCGGCGTTCTGCTTCTGCAGGTCGCGATTCTGCTGCTGAAGTTCCCGATTCTGCTTGCTCAGTGCTTTGATTCCTGCCAGAGCAATGCCCGGTGGATCAATTGTCGAAATCGACTTGCCATCGGAACCTACCCCAAACGTCTCCTGGAAATCCTGTGCGGTTGGACCGATGTGCTCTGTCTTGGTATCCCCCTTGTAATTCCATTTGGTGATTGGGAGTTCGCTGATCTTGTCGAGTGCCACCTAATACTGCCACCCGTGAGGAAGCAGCAACAGGGTGTTTCTTCAAGCGGAAGTATGGACTAAACTAGTCTATGGATCGATCGATTCAAACTCAAGGCGAAGGGGTCGGCGATTCGATAGAGACAATTGCCGACCGCTGCCTTTTCCTCACGGCCGTGATAAACAACCACATAGCAGGACGCGAGCGCCGTGCCAGCCGATACACTGGTCACGAAATCATTGTTTCATTTCTCTGCAACCGTCTTCGCCCCCAGCATTGAGTACAGCACCGGGAGGACAAACAACGTCAGCGCGGTCGAACTCAATATCCCGCCGATAACGACGGTCGCCAGCGGACGCTGAACTTCGGCTCCCACGCCCTGTGACAACGCCATCGGAATAAATCCAAACGCCGCCACGAGCGCAGTCATGAGGACCGGGCGAAGTCGGGCCGATCCGCTTTCACGCACCGCATCCTGCAAGTTCATTCCTTCGGCCCGGAATCGCTTAATCTGCGAGACCAGTACCAGTCCGTTTAAGACCGCGATTCCGGACAGCGCGATAAATCCCACGCCAGCTGAAATCGAGAAGGGCATCCCGCGGATCACCAGTGCCGCGATTCCGCCAATGGCCGCCAGGGGAACGCCGGAGAAGATCAACAGGGCATCGCGCATTGACCCATACGTCCAGTAGAGCAAACCGAGTATCAACAAGAGAACTAGCGGCACAACGATCGTGAGTCGGGATTCGGCCCGCTGGAAATTCTCAAACTGGCCGCCGTATCTGACAAAATATCCCGGGTCCAGCGCGATATCGCTTGCGACCTTCTTTCGCAGCTCCTCGACAAACGATCCGACATCCCGCCCCCGGACATTGCACTGCACTACCGCTCTTCGCTTTCCCCATTCGCGCGTGATGGTCGAGTAGCCGGGGGCCAGAGACGGAGTCGTCACCCGATCCAGGGTAATTTGCGCTCCGCTGGCCTGAATCGGAATTCTCTCGATATCTTCAGGAACACCGGCGTACGAAGGATCCATTTTGACAGCCAGGTCAAACCGCTTTTGACCCTCGTACACTTCCCCGACATGAATACCGCCGATACTCTGGACGTATGCCAGGATCTCATCGGCCGGTACCCCAAACCGGGACAGTTTGGCCCGATCGACATGCACCTGGAATGACGGTTGCCCGGTCAACTGGTCGACCGCAACATCGGCATTTCCCGGAATCGTTTTGGCGAGCGCCGCGATTTCATCGGCCTTACGCTCAAGCAGTTCAAGATCATCACCGAAAATCTTGATTCCGACATCGGATCTTATCCCCGCGATCATCTCATTGACCCGCATCTCAATCGGCTGAGTGAACACCCGGTTGATTCCGGGAAGATCAGCCAGAGCTGAATCGATCAGCGCCACCAGTTGCTCCTGTGTCTCCGCTTTACGCCATTCCGATTGCGGTTTTAGCGTCATGAAGATGTCGGTCAGTTCCAAGCCCATCGGGTCGGTGGCCAGTTCGGCACTCCCGGCCCGCGACCAGATATGGTCAACTTCATCCGGAAAACCATTGAGAATAATGTTCTCGATATTCGTATTGTCGTGAACTGACTGCTCCACCGCCACTCCCGCCAACCGAATGATATTGATCGCGACACTGCCTTCGTTGAGTCGCGGAATGAATTCCGTTCCGATTCTCAGAAATGCCAGCACACCGACCACCAGGGCGGCCGAGGAGATCGAAAGTACGATGCTCTTGTGTCTGAGCGCCCACCCGATGGTCGGCCGATAGGCGCGTTGAAGCCACCGGACAACGAAAGGTTCACGTTCCTTAATTGGACGGGTGAGAAACGTAGCAATTAACGCCGGGATAACGGTAAAAGACATGATGAGCGATCCCACCAGCACAAACACCACCGTCAGCGCCATCGGACGAAACATCTTCCCCTCAACTCCCTGCAGAGTCAGAATGGGAAGATACACCAGAATAATAATCAGTTCACCGAACAGGGTCGGTTTCCGAACTTCCATGATGGACTGCTTGATGATTTCGAGCCGGTTCTCTTTCGATGGTTCATGGGCCAGTCGCCGCACACTGTTTTCGACCTGTATGACCGCGTTGTCCACCGCGAGTCCGAAATCGATCGCCCCAAGACTCATCAGGCTCCCGATAATCCCGGCGCGTGACATCAGATCGAACGCGAACATCATTGAGAGCGGAATTGCCGATGCCACAATGAGTCCGGCCCGCATGTTACCCAAGAAGAGAAAGAGTATTGCCACCACCAGTGCGGCACCGTACAGCAGGTTGTGTTCCACTGTACTCAGAACATGGTCCACCAGGAGTGTCCGTTCGTACACCGGCTTCACTTCGACACCGGCCGGAAGGGACGATTTGACTTCCTCAAGCTGGGCAGCCAGTGCACGTGAGACATCGCTCGAATTCTGTCCGGTCGTGAGAAATCCAATCCCCAGTACCGCTTCACCCGCTCCCTGATAGGTGACCGCGCCGCGACGAATTTCATGGCCGACCACCACCTCGGCCAGATCATGAACGTGAATCGGAACGCTGTTACGGGTCGCCACCACCAACTCGGCGATCTGCTCCCGCGAGTTGACAACACCAACCCCCTGAACAACTGTCTGCTCACCGCCGCGAATCATCTCGCCACCCGGGACATTGGTTAGCCCGCGACGAACAGTCTCCACCACAGCCGACAGACTGAGTTCGTACTGAATTAATTTGTTCGGGTCTACGACAATCTGAAACTGCTTCTCAAATCCGCCCCAGCTGTTTACTTCGGCCACACCAGCTACCGCTTGCAACTGCGGCTTGATAATCCAGTCCTGGACCGTGCGGGCAAGTGTGGGATCTTCCGCCTTTCCGACCACAATGTACTGAAAGATTTCCCCCAATCCCGATGATACCGGTCCAAGCTGAGGAGCCGGCACCCCATCGGGAAACGTGACACTGACCAGCCGCTCCGCCGTCTGCTGGCGGGCGAGATAGATATCAATGTCGTCGTCGAACACGAGCGTCACCTGTGAGAGGCCGAACTTGGAAATCGACCGGACTTCAGTCAGTCCGGTCAACCCGGCAAGTTCCTGCTCCAGCGGATAGGTAATTTGTCGTTCAATTTCCTCCGCAGCCCAACCGGGGGCCGATGCGTTCACCTGCACCATCACCGGCGTCGTGTCCGGAAAGGCATCAAACGGTAAATTGATGTAAGCCACCGTTCCCATCACACACAGCAAGGCTGCGAGGCAGAGAACGACCGCGCGTCGCCTGATAACAAGATCAATCAGTTTTTCCATCATGATCCCTTCAGGATTTCGGCGCCACGGCGCAGCAGCCTGCCCCGAGACTTCCTTTTTTGAGTTCGGTCTTGAGCAGATAGCTTCCCCTTACCACTACCACATCACCCGGATTGATCCCGGAGTCAATGTTGTAGTATCCGAGATCCCCCCGCGAAACCGTCACCTTGTGCGGGCGATATCGATCCGGGGCTTCCTGCACAAAGACGACATTGCAGCACCCTTCCCACTGAACTGCATCGCGCGGTACCGCGACTGTCGACTGGTTCTGGCTCGACGTCACTGCAATGCGCCCGAATTGATGCGCCTTCAATGCGAGATTGGCATTGGGCATTTCCGCACGGACAGTTGCCGATCGGGTCAGCGGATCGACAAACTGCGCCACCCAGATGACTCTCCCCGAGGCTCGATTGAGAGCATCGCCGTCGATCGAAAATTCTACCGGCTCGCCTTTCTTGAATTGGTCGAGATCCGTTTCCCTTACTTGTGCTTCCGCCCAGAGGTTAGTCGGATCACCGGTTAAGGCAATCGTTGCTCCGGGGGAGAGGAGTTCTCCGAGGTGCGCCTTCCGCTCAAGGAGTACACCGCTATTCGGCGCGCGAAGTAACCATCTTGCGGAAACAGATTCTTGTGACTGTAGGACTTTCAGATCGTTTTCATTCAGACCGCACGCCGTGAGCATGCCGATTGCTCCGGAGAGTTTCGCCTGTGCCGATTTCTTGAATCGACCGATCTGCTCCGCCTCCGCCCTGCTGATCATCCCGCGCGAAGAAAGGCTGTCGGCTCTGGCCGATTCCTTCTCGCGCATATCAAGTTCCGCCAGTGCGTCAAGGTAGTCCGCCTGAAGCTTGGGCATCTCCGGCGAATCCAGTTCCGCCAGCGGCTCTCCGCCCCGCACGCGCGTCCCCGGTTCAACCAGCCATCGACTCACGGTCGTGGGAATACGAGTAGTCAGTGCACAAGATCTGGTGTCATCGAACAGAAGCTCGGCCGGCGCTTCGGCCGAAGCGGACTGATTTACCGCGATCGCCGGCGCAAACGTCAGACCGGACCGAACTGCGGTTTCTGCCGACGCAAACTGGACAACCGCTTCATCCGTGGCACAGTGATCCGAGTTAGCCGGAAAGAACACCGAAGGGGGCGCAATCGTCAGTGCGCTGCGGTCAACCACCGGCTCCTGCGCAAACGTCAGTTCCGGGTGGCATTTCCGATCGATCGATTCCGGAAACTGGTGTTCCGCGCACCAATCCCCTTTGGCCTTGAACGAGGGAATCAGCGATGGATTGCAGAGCGTGCAGGCGGACTCAGGCACCCGATGTTCGACACACCAGTCAGGGACACCTGTGGTCAATGACGTTCCGTGACCTGATTCCGATGATTCAAGCGCGGAAGAGAGGGAGAGATTTGTTCCAGTCACCAGTCCGGTTTGATCGGAGCCGGAAATCAGTTTGATCCCGAACATTCCAATGGCCAGCCCTGCTATCAGGCCGGCACCAACGAGGAGTACGATTTTGCTCATCGCGTCTTTTTCTCCAGGTATGACAGCACAACGCAAACAGGAATACACCTGTGTTCCCTGTCGGGCAGGCTGTCGCAATAGTTAAGAATGGAATAGGGCGAACACTGTTCGCCGACAGACTAGAGGAGCAAAAGACGAGGAGGACGTTCCAGCTCCGATGACCAGGGCTGGTCCGGAGCCAATTGCACAGCGGAATGGCTGGCGCCATTCGGTTCTGTAAATATCAGTGATAGGGAAGTCACCGGTAGAGTCGAAACAGTACTGGAGGCGCACTGACAGTCATGGCAATCACTGCAGTTGCCACTGGAACAGCATTCATCGCAGCCGGTCGACATGGTGGCGGTGGACGCAACCGCGAAGAGAACCAGCAGAGCAAAGCCCATGGTGAACAGTACACGTTTCATTCTTCTAAAATATACTCAATTAGTCCAAGATGGCAAGAGGGAAGTTTGATCGTCGGCTGCCCCGATTCCCGAACGATTGTTGGACACAAGTGGCTTGCTAATGTGAAGAACACCATTAAGTAAAGAATTCGCAAAACCAAGCAGACCTCCTTTATCCGATTTGTATTGATGCCCTATAGACTGCGTAGCAGCCATGAAGAACGCTTGACAACATGGAGAACACTGACTTCAATACCTGTAGAGTGAGACGAATAACAAAGCGATGAAGACAATTCTGATCGTTGGTGCCGGTACCGGCGGCACCATGATGGCGAACCATCTGTACGGCAAAATTGATACGGCCAAGTACAGAATCGTAGTCGTTGACCGGGACGCCACCCACTACTATCAGCCGGGGTTCCTATTCATGCCGTTCGGTCTGTACTCGGCGTCTCAAGTAACTAAACCCAGACGCAAATTTATCCCGGCCGGGGTGGAATACATAGAAGATCGGATCGAGCGAATCGATCCCGACCACAACTCAGTTCTTCTGGCAACGGGGGCTGAACTCAATTACGACGTCTTAGTTATCGCCACGGGCGCCGACATCTCGCCGGATCAAACCGAAGGGATGTTAGGCAGCGACTGGCGCAAGCGCGTGTTTGACTTTTACACCTTTGAAGGTGCTTCGGCCCTGAATGCCGCATTGAAGAACTGGGAAGGGGGGCGTCTGGTCGTGCACATTTGCGAAATGCCGATCAAGTGCCCGGTAGCGCCCCTGGAGTTTACCTTTCTGGCCGACTGGTGGCTGACCACGCGTGGACTGCGCGACAAGACCGAGTTGGTTTTCGTGACCCCGCTTGAAGGTGCCTTCACCAAAGCAGCCTGTGCGAATGTGCTCGGTTACATGCTGACTGAGAAACGAATCGAAGTGGTCACTGAGTTTAACATTGGCCGGGTCGACAACGACAATCACGAAATCGTCTCCTGGGACGATAAGCGGGTCCCCTACGATCTCCTCGTAACAGTACCGACCAACATGGGTGACCCGCTGATCGAGCGTTCCGGGCTCGGCGATGATCTGAATTTCGTCCCCACTGACCCGAATACCCTGCAATCAAGAAGCCATGCCAACATTTTTGTGATCGGCGATGCAGCCGATGTCCCGGCCTCGAAGGCCGGTTCAGTGGCGCATTTTGAGGCGGAGGTGCTCACTGACAACATCCTGCGCTTCATGAAAAGTGAGCCGCTTCAAAGGGCCTTCGATGGTCATGCCAACTGTTTCATCGAGTCGGGCTTTGGCAAAGCCTTCCTGTTGGACTTCAGCTACGACGTGGAACCGGTCGAAGGCAGCTTTCCGCTGCCGGTTATCGGTCCATTCTCACTCTTAAAGGAAAGCCGCATCAATCACTGGGGCAAACTGGCGTTCAAGTGGATTTACTGGAATGTATTGTTGAAGGCGCGCCCGATGCCCGGTGTCAGCAATCGCATGAGTCGCGTCGGCAAACGGATTCCGGTTGAGACGGCGCAAACCGAGGCGGCAAATTAGACCCCCAGCGCGGAGAAAGAAGTATGGCAAGTAAGACTATCGGCGGAGCGACCATTGACGTCGACCAGGACGGATACATGACCAATCACGCGCAATGGAATCGCGACCTCGCGAATGCGTTGGCCCAGGAACTCGGCATCACGCTGACCGACGCTCATTGGAAAGTTCTCGATTTCATCGATAAGGATTTCAGGGAGAAAGGTGCGGTACCCGGTACACGCCGCATGAACAAAGTGGGAGGAATCCCGACAACGGAACTCTACGCCTTGTTTCCGGACGGACCGATCAAGAAAGCGGCGAAAATCGCCGGATACCCGAAACCCACAAGTTGCGTGTAGTCGGAGGAAAGAACCATGGCAGACCACGATAGGATCAAAAAGGTATCGATCATCATTTCCCGTGGATCGCTCGAAGGCATTTACCCGGGGCTCATTATGGCGAACGGCGCCCGCGCGGAAGGTATCGAGGCCAATGTCTTTTTCACTTTCTTCGGGCTCTATGCCGTCCTCACGAAGTATATGGGCAAGATCACTATCGCCACCGTGGGAAATCCGGCTATGCGTGTGCCCGATGCCAAAGGATTTCCACTTCCTACAATCTTGGGGGCAGTGCCCGGCATGTCTTCGTTCGCTACATGGATGATGAAGCGGGAAATGGCCAAACTCGACATTCCGGAGATTCCCGAATTCATCGAAATGATTCACGATGCCGGCGGTAAACTCTATCCGTGCAAAGCCACCGTGGACATGTTTCATCTCACCAAAGAAGATTTTTGCCCGCAGGTTGAGAGAGTGCTTACTGTCGGAGAGTTCTACGAACTTTCAGCCGGTGGCCAGATTATTTTTACCTGACCGGTGACAACTCGATTGATGCTCCCATCAGCGGGTGGCGGTGACCCCTACGCGTGAGCTGTGTAAGGGAAGAGGAACCGACTTCCTTCCAGTGGAAAATCGCCGAGGACGTGCGTGTCGTTTCCTTCGACCGCAATGAATTCGCACTTCTCCAGGTTCATCTTGTCTACCATGAAGAGAAAATCGACAGCCCGGTCGCTCGGTTGACCGATGTAGGGATATATCTCTGCAAATGTCGGCACGGTAGTCCCCACGATGTCATATATCGTCAGCAACCCCGCTTCGCGCTTCAGCAGTACGAGAAGGTTCAGTTCCGGAATGTAGTACGTACAGTCATTGAGATAGGTCAGACACCAGAACATGAACAACTTGCTGTTGAAGACACCTAAAACGTCGGACACGGGAGCCCTATTGGACGCCAGGCGGTACACCAGCTCGATATGATCTCTCTCACGCATATCCAACCGAACCGCCCCGGGGCGGGCAACTTTCCCCGACAAAGAGATGCGTGCCTTATGTTCTTGAACTGGTCGAAACCCACACTGCTTATAGAAACTGAAAGCATCCTCATCGGCAAACAGGAAGAAGAAGTCGTGCCTGTTTCGTGCCCACTCCATCGCCGTCCGAGTCAAGTCAAGAGCGAGCCCTCTTCTTCGATATTCCGGAACCGTGCCAACCGCCGATATCTGCGCCACACTACGCCGTTGTCCGCTGATAGTGATCTCCATGGAATAGACGCTGACATTGGCAACCAACGAGTTGTCGCTAAAATAGGAGAACGGTCGATAGTGCGGGTCCCAGAATCCGGCTTCATCCCAAATTGAAAGGTCCACCCGGAACAACTGAACGAGGAACCTCATGTATTCGCTCTTCAGTTCAGGAGCATCCCAATAGTTTTCGCGGAAGGCAAGATTCATGCTTTGGCAATACTGTCTAAACAACCGTCAACGCGGAACGAAAGTACCGGTCTGTGAGTTGCGGACTTCAGACGTTCAAATAAAACTGACTTGCCTGGTGGAGGCAGTGACTATGTAGCAGCGCTCGCTGTTTGAGGCCTGGTCTGCAGGTACAAGGAAGAACCCCGGTCGTCCCGGCTGGTATCCTGCCGTCGTTCCCACCAGGACTTCGCCGTCCTTGAATTCCACCTTAATTTTGCGCTCGGCCGAGGGGCGTGAGGGATCAAAGTCATTCGAGTCGACATGCTGGGAGTTGCCGGTGAAGTCCTTTACAAAGAAGACCGCTTTCAAATCCTTCAGGTGAACTTCAACAGGTTTGGCACCGGCCGCTTCGGTCGTCACCTTGACATGAAAAACATCCTTGGCCGGGACAAAATCAGCCGTCGTCCCTTTCACTATTCTCCCGTCGGCAAACCGTACCACCACCTTGTTCACTGTCTTCTCCTTTCAATTCGCCGCGTCAACTCGACCTTCCCCCAATGCATCTGTCTGGCGGCTGCCCCACTATTTCTCAGTCGGCCCTGCCGCAATCAACTGTGCTCAGTCAACCGTCCACAGGACACCGACAAAAAAATAACCCCGCTCAAAAGCAGGGTCAACAAATATGCAGGAGTCTACCGGGCGCTCGGAACCGCCATCAGAAGAAATTCGTGATTTCTATCAGCTATGCAACATCGTGCACATGCAACCGGTAGCCGACCCCCGCCTCGGTTTGTATCAACTCGGGTTGCGATGGATGCCGTTCGAGCTTCTTTCGCAATTGCGCAATGAACACGCGAAGGTACTGCGACTCTTCGACCGCGTGTGGCCCCCAGACTTCTTTGAGCAACTGACGTTGGGTCACGACTCTGCCGGCATGCCGCACCAGAATTCGAAGTATCTCGTATTCGGTCGCGGTCAGTTTTACTACTGTACCGCCAACTTTGACCGTGCGGTCGGCAAGGTCAACTTCCAGATCGTGGCTTCTGAATATCGGCTCGGCTTCTTCGAGTGAGCTGTGTCTCAACGTGACCCGTATGCGGGCCAGCAGTTCCGGGACGCTGAACGGTTTTGTCAGATAATCATCGGCACCGGCATCGAGAAGAGCAACTTTGTCGCTCTCAGAGTCTTTGACCGTGAGCACAACGACTGGTATGGTGGACCACTCGCGCAGACGCGTGAGAAACATCAAACCATCCATATCCGGCAGTCCGAGGTCGAGAATAATGAGTGCCGGTCGCTGGGTGGCCGCAGCCACCAGACCTGCCTGGCCACTGTCGGCTTCGAGATACGCATGACCTTCAGCTTCAAGACTAATTTTGAGAAATCGCCTGATCGCAACTTCATCATCAACGACCAGTATTTTCGCACCCGTCATAGTTCACCTCGATTCTGCGGCATCTCCGGCTGCCGCTCCAGAGGGAGCGAGATGGTAAAACAGGCACCGCCGGTCGGAAGGTTCCGCGCCGTGATCGTTCCGCCATGCGCCTCGATAATTCCCTGCGTGATAGCGAGCCCGATACCGGCACCACCAGCCCGAGAGCCGGGTACACGATAGAACATTTCAAACAGATGCGGAATGGAATCTTCTGGAAGTCCGGGGCCATTGTCCGAGACATTCACGACGAATGTCCGCTCGAAAATCCGCGCGCCGACTTCAATCGTGGTCCCTTCAGGGGTGTAGCCGGCGGCGTTGAGCACCAGGTTGGTGAGCGCCTGCTGAAACAGCTGAAAATCTATCCGAACCAGGGGAAGGGATTCGGCGAGATTGACCGATAGGTGGTGCTTTGCCAGCATCGACTTCTGAGCACTCAAGGTCACAGTTATGAGATCGCGGAGATCGTGCCAATCACGTTTGAGGGAAAGCTTGCCGGAATTCAGCCGGGACATATCCAGCAAATTGGAGACCACCCGGTTGAGCCGCTCGGCGTTCTCTACAATGTCATCGGCTAACTGCTGCCTGTTCGATGGATCAGCCGCGATCTGGCTGTTGGAAAGCGCCGATGCATTTCCAATGATCGCGGTGAGGGGAGTACGCAATTCATGTGAGACCGAACTGAGAATAGTCTGATAGAGCCGTTCCGACTCCGCAAGCTGTTGTATCCGGCTCGACCTTTCCTGCAGCAGTTCTCGCTCGGCGGCGACCGCCATCTGACGCGCAACCGCCATCAGCAGGTTCTCTTCGTCCTGCGAGAGTGTGCGGGCTCCACGGGGTTTGAACGCGAGGACACCGGTTGTCTCGGTTGGGCCGTTAAGTGGGACATAGCGAGCGGCGGCCGATGCCAGGGTATCGGTACTCCATCCGGCGGCTTTGCGATGTTCAAACGCCCAGGAAGCCACAATCCATTCCTTTTCGCCGATCATCCAGTAATCAGCCAAACCGGTATCGATATGCTCGAGACGGCCGTTGGCATCGGCCAGAGCAACGCTGATATCGGCATTGAGCAGAGTAGACAGATTTCCTGAAACGGCTGCGGCCAGGGCGTGGCGATCGGTAGCGGCCGACAGCGCGCTGGCAATCTGGTACAGCACAGCCGTACGTTCTTCGCGCGATCGAAGCAACCGTTCGCGGCGTCTAATTCGGCTCATCAGGGTGCCGGTGACGGAAGCGCTGAGCAGGAGGGCCACACACATGGCCACGTCTTCCGGTTCGCCAATGTGAAAATTCCCGCGGGGCGGGATGAAGAAATAGTCCCACGTAAGAGCGGCGAGCACCGCGGCAAAGAGAGTCGGACCGATAGAGACAAAGAGTCCCACGACCAGCACACCCAGGAGAAACACAAAACCGACCGCGCGATATCCTACAATGGGGAGCAAAACCGCGCTCACCAGTGCGGCCGCCAGAACAATCCAGAGCATGAACCAGTATCTGATCGGCGATGCTTCGGGAGTCATAAGCAGCGAAGCCCGTGGGGCCTTGCGTTCGCTCCGGGCCGGTTTGAGGACATGGATGTCAAACGTCGTAGCCTTCTGTGCGAGACGATCCAGAAGTGATCCGCCACTGAACAAGTCACTCAGCCATCTCTTTTCCGGATGTCCTATCACAAGCTGGGTGATACCGCGTTGCTGCGCGACCTGGATCAACGCTTCGCTGATATCGACATCGGTAAGTGTGACAACTTCTCCGCCCAATTCGCGCACAAGAGAGAGGTTCTGCGCAAGACGCTGGCTATCTTTCTGTTTGAGCGTAATTCCGGTATCGACATTGACGGCAATCCAGGGGGCATCCAGACTGAAAGCCAATCGTCGCGTAGCCCGGACCAGATCTTCTGAGTGCGGACTGTGGCTGACCGCCACCATGAGTCGCTCCGATGTTCTCCACGAACCGGTGGTCTCGTGCGCTGCCGTCAACCCCTGCAGTTCGTTATCAACCGCTTCCGCAGTCAGGCGGAGGGCTATTTCCCGAAGGGCGGTGAGCCGATCCTCCTTGAAGAAATTCCGCGCGGCGGCATCAGCCCGCTCCCCAAGATATACCTTGCCGTCCTTGAGCCTCTGGAGCAGCTCCGATGGGGTTATATCGACAAGAATGATCTGTGATGCGCGCTGGAGTAACGTGTCCGGGACAGTCTCGCGAATGGTAATGCCGGTGACTTGCTCGACATATTCCTTTCGGCTCTCGACATGCTGGACATTCAGCGTCGTGTAAACGTCGATTCCGGCATCGAGTAGCTCGATAACATCCTGCCAGCGCTTTGGGTGTCTGGCGCCGGGGGCATTGGTATGAGCAAGCTCATCGACCAGAACAAGCTGCGGTTTGCGTGCCAGAACGGCATCGATATCCATTTCCTTCAACACGATGTCACGATAGCTGAGGTCTTTCTTGGGGATAATTGGAAGGCCGCTCAAGAGCGCTTCGGTTTCCGCCCGACCGTGTGTCTCCACGAGCCCGACAACGATGTCGACTCCTTCGCGGAGCCGTTCCTGGCCGGCCTTGAGCATCGCAAACGTCTTGCCTACCCCGGCCGACATGCCAAAAAAGATGCGGAGCCGGCCGCTATTGGACACGGCCTCACGCTTCTTGATCGCTTGAAGCAGATCATCTGGGTCTGGACGATATGGTTCCGACATGGGATCAATTCCTTCCAAGAGAATCCAGGGCCAGGTTCAGCTTCAGGACATTCACTCTGGGCTGACCGAAAATCCCAATTGATGGAGCTTCAGTGTACCTTCCGA
>JBATNE010000164.1:0-1623 GCA_049290195.1 Candidatus Zixiibacteriota bacterium | reverse complement strand
GTGTCCACCAAGCCCACCTTTGAAGGTCCCCTTAGCAGCAGTTTGTGACCGTTCACGTTGCTCCTTCATAAGAAATTCAAAACGCTTTTGAGCTGAACCAGAGATAGGAATACCTCGTTTAATAGCTTCTTCGTTTGTTAATTCCGGAGGAAAACCAAATGTATCATACAGCCTAAAAATAATATCTCCGTTTAACTCTTCAATTTTCCCTTTTGCAACACCTCCTAGCTGGAATGTTCCAAGTTGAGCAACACCCAAAGGTGCTGGTATATTTTTCTCAAATTCCTTAAGGCCTTTTCGTAAAGTCTGCTTAAATACTTTTTCTTCTTTAGCAAGAACTTCTACAATTTTTTCGCGATTTTCGGCTACTTCAGGATAATCTTCGTGATATAAATCTGCTATTGCTGGCACAACCTCTTGCATAAAATTCTGCTCAATTCCAAGGTCAAAGGCTTTCAAAATAGCTCGGCGCATCAAACGTCGCATTACGTAACCTTGCTCTTTGTTACTTGGTACCACGCCGTCCACAGCCAAAAATGTTGCAGCCCGCAAATGATCAGCAATTACCCTCATGCTTTGTGTGTGACTTTCGTAAGTTTTACCTGAAAGCTTTTCAAGTTTTTCGATAATTGGTGCAAGTAAACTAATCTTAAACATATCATCACTATCAATTGCTGCTGCAGCGATTCTCTCTAACCCCGCACCAAAGTCTACGTTTTGAGCAGGTAATTTTTCAAAACCTTTTTCGGTTCGTAAATATTCCATGAACACTGAGTTACCGATTTCCATATAACGACCACAGTCACAGTTAGGATGGCATTTTTCGCCCCATTTTGGATCATGTTCAATATGATCAAACAAATAAAATACTTCACTGTCAGGTCCACAAGGTTCACCGACTTTTACTTTTGCAGGTGCTCCGTCACGACTCCACCAGTTTTTCTCATCATAGTAGAAAATTCTTCCACCCTGATCACCGACTTTGTAGCCGTTTTCTTCTGATCCTATTTCAATTTCTTTAGCTTCAATTCCTGCACTTCTAAAAAGTTCCTTCCACAAAGCACCACTCTCAGTATCTTTTGGCACGTTATATTCAGGGAACCCACTACAGCACGTAACATACAATTTGCTAGGATCAAGCCCGACTTCTTGAGTTAGAAATTCAAAAAACCAAGGCAATTGTTCTTTCTTAAAATAATCACCTAGCGACCAGTTACCTAACATTTCAAAAAAAGTCGTATGACGATTATCGCCAACCTCATCAATATCTTGCGCACGCAAACATGTTTGGCTATCTACTAATCTTGTACCCTCTGGGTGTTTTTCACCTAATAAATAAGGGATAAGTGGCTGCATACCAGAACCCGTAAACAAAACGGAAGGTTCGTTATAAGGCACCATCAAAGCCCGCGGAATTACCGCATGCTTTTGTTTTTTAAAATACTCTAAGTATTTATTTCGTATTTCCTGTGCATTCATTACTTACATAATAACAGAGGTGAGCAGAATTATAAAGTTTTGCTATTCTTCTGCGAAATAGTAACCATAAATCAAGTTTCGATAATTTGAGGTTCTGCCAACCCAACCCGTAAGCCGACTCCGATGCGACCAGAAGCGTCACCA
>JBATNE010000163.1:0-9228 GCA_049290195.1 Candidatus Zixiibacteriota bacterium | reverse complement strand
GCGTTGTTTGATCTGATCAACCAGGCTGTTCCGACTGATTGGGACGGCAAGCTCCCTGATGTAGTCGGCTTCATGATGCACGGATTCAAGAAGCGCTGGCAGCCGATGGAAGAGACCAAAGCGTACTCTATCGAGCTGGTGGCGCCGAATGCCGGCACGCTCGTAGTGGATTCATCGTTCTTCCCTCCGGGCGGACGCTGGATTACGACCAACGAGAATGCGGCGGTTGTCGATGTCCCTTCCTGGGGCGGACCGTACAAGTTCAAAGTAGTGAAATAAGTAGAGTCCCAGACTGGGAAAAGCCCCGCCCAATGAGCGGGGCTTTTTTGTCTGTGGTTCGCTTGGAAACCAGGGTAAAGAATAATGAATCTGAAACTGTCGAAATGGGCGGCGGGAATGCTGATCGGTTGGATTGTCGTATCAGCCATTTCTACTCATGCCGGCGAACCGCCGATTCAGAAGAAGACAGTTACGGACTCGACCAAGGAGAACGCGCGGATCATTCTTCGAGTCGAAAAGAAGTATATCGTCAATCGCAGGATATCTGATACGATTGACATTTCGCTGGAATCATTCGGACGTCCTATCGCCGGATTTGACCTGAAATTCGGGACCGACAGTCCCTATCTTGACATTGTCAAAGTTCTGCCGGGGAAATTCTATGATTCCTGCGGCTGGCAGTTCTTTAACGCCCATCCGGTACTCCGCACAGGCAAGCAGGGACTTCCGCGCCAACTCTGGCAGGCGGTCGCGCTGGCCAAGATGATGTCCGACACCCTGCAGCCGCGATGCTACGGTCTTGACGGCGAGACATCGCTGCTTCGATTGGTTGTTTCCAATGAGCATGCCCTTCAGATGCCCGAGGCGGCACTCCCCATCTTTTTCTTCTGGGAAGATTGCACCGACAACGTGATGTCGGGGCAGTCCGGTTCTGATCTGGTGATCTCGCTCAATGTGATCGACTATTTCCCGGTTACGTTCGAGGAGAACGGTTCCATTTTCCCCACTCGACGCGGTGCGCCACGCAACTGCGTAAATCCACAGGCCAAGCATAAGCCGCTCAGGATTATTGAATTCAACAATGGCGGGATAGACTTCCGCTATAATGGGAACGCGACTCCCGACTCCGGCAAGATACGCGGGCGAAACAAACCGATCGATCCCACCAGCTCGGACTCAACGATCTACAAAAGGGACACCGGTTTCATTCCGGTCGATCCCAATCCGCCGGATTCACCGGGTGCCCGACCGCAATCGAATTGACCGCTTTGGCGCACTAACGCAAACACGCACAGACTTACTCCATATTCCCAACCATCTGTTGTTCAGCGAGTTGACCTGCTTGAATAGGGTTGACTTCCTTGTCTATTCCCATAGATTGTGCCGTAGCTTGAAACGCATGTTTCGAGAAAATCGCGTTTTGACATGAAGGATTGTCTATGAGACTATATGAATTCGAGGGGAAGGAACTCTTTAAGAAGTTCAAAATCCCGCTTTCGGAGAGCCGGCTGGCCCGAACCCCTGACGAAGCACAGGCCGCTGTCCAGCAGCTGAATTGCCCGGTGGTGCTCAAGTCACAGGTACTGATTGGCGGTCGAGGCAAAGCCGGCGGTATCAAGCTGGCCGACACTCCGGCCCAGGCAAAAGAGCTGGCAGCAGGGCTTCTGAAGCTCACGATCAAGGGATATCCGGTTGAACAGATTCTGATCGAGCCGAAACTTGCGATCAAGAAGGAATACTACATCGGCGTGACTATCGATCGCGCCAATTACAAGATGGTGATTATTGCATCGGGTGAAGGAGGCGTCGATATCGAAGAGACCGCCGCCAATCATCCGGAGAAGATTTTCAAGCGGTCGCTTTCGATTGAAGAACCGTTCTATGGGTTCGAAGCTCTGGCGATTGCCAAGCAGATCGGTATTCCGGCGGAGTTGATCAAGGATGCATCGGCGATCATCACCAATCTCTACCGCATGTTCAAGGCGTATGATGCGAAGCTCGTTGAAATCAACCCGCTCGTTCTGACCGCCGAAGGAAAGCTGATTGCGGCGGATGCGCGCGTTTCGCTCGATGACGATGCCGTGTTCCGTCACGCCGATCTCAAGTCACTCGGTATTGAGAAACGGCACGAAGAAGGGGAGATGTCTCCTCGTGAACAGAAGGCGCAGGAATGGGGCATCCCGTATCTCGATCTGGACGGTGATATCGGCATGTTCCCGGGAGGCGCCGGGTTCGGCATTATGGGCAACGACTTCATTCAATATTATGGCGGCAAGCCCGCGAATTTCATGGACTCCGGCGGCGGGCCGACTCCGGAGCGAATCGCCCAAATGCTGGTCCTTCTGGATGAAAATCCGCAGGTCAAAGCGATATTCGGCGCTCGGTTCGGAGGAATCAGCCGGTGCGATGATTTCGCCAAGGGTGTCGTCATGTTTCTCAAATCGCACGGACTTTCCAAGCCGATCGTCATGCGGATGACCGGCAATATGTGGGAAGAAGGAGTGCGGATATTCGAAGAAGCGAAAAAGGAAAACCCCAAAATGTTCGAAAAGGTCGAGTTCCACGGAATCGAGACGCCAATTGAGGAGATCTCCAAGCGTGCAGTGGAACTTGCGACCATCGCGAGGGGGAAATAGTCATGGCAATACTGGTAGATAAGAATAGCAAAGTAATGGTGCAGGGGATCACCGGCGGGGCAGGGAAATTCCATACCGAGCGTATGCTGGCGTACGGCACCAAGATTGTCGGCGGAACTTCACCGGGTAAAGGGGGCGCAGTAGTCAGCGGCAAGCCGGTGTTCGATACTGTCGCGGAATGCGTGAAAGAGACCGGGGCGGATGTGTCGGTGATATTTCTTCCGGCTGCGGCGGTGAAAGAAGCGACCATCGAAGCAATGCGGGCTGGAGTGAAGTTCCTTGTAGTCGTACCGGAACATATTCCGATTCATGATATGCTGTATGTCCGTGAAGAGGCGCTGAGACATAAAGCGACCGTGATCGGCGGGAACACTGCCGGGATCATTACGCCCGGTGAAGCGAATCTTGGCATCATGCCGGACATCGCGTTCACGGCGGGCCGGGTTGGGACGGTATCTCGCTCAGGTTCAATTACCTATTATGTGGCTGATACGCTGACGCGGACCGGGTATGGCCAGACGACCTGTGTCGGTCTGGGTGGTGATCCGGTGCTTGGCTCTACGTTCGATGAAATTCTTCTCAAATTCGAAGATGACCCGAAGACCAAGGCTGTGGTGATGACGGGGGAAATCGGCGGCGTCTATGAAGAACGTGCGACCGAAGTGATCCCCAGGATGAAGACGCCGGTGTTGGTGATGATCGGTGGGATATTTGCACCTCCAGGAAAGCGGATGGGGCATGCCGGGGCAATTGTCGAGGGGAAGATGGGGACGGCGAAGGAGAAGCTGGAACTGCTGGCGAAAGCGGGTGCCCATCCGTGCCGGACATTCCAGGATATACCGGCGACGTTGAAGAAGCTGGGGATATAGATATTTCAAGTAAGTGATTTGCCGCCGGACGGGGGTCCGGCGGTGGAATCGCAACAGGTGCGGGAGGACAGATGCTGCGGGCTACAATCTTTTCAGTTTTCGTTCTCATTACGTCATTGAGTTCAAGTAGTCTTGCCTCTGAGGGGCGAAAGTCTGGGTTCATGAGCTCGATTGGCGTAGGGTCGGGATTCTATTTCAATTCAAACGACGGCCGGGAGGATCTAGGTTATCTCTGGCACGTAGGGATCGGATATTGCTTTGGCAAGCGCAATGCCTTCATGATTGAAAGGCAATTCTATATTTATGAACGGCGCAAGTGCTTGGCTCAGTGGAGTCCTCTTGGAGGAAGTTACCGGCATTATTGGTTGAGTCAGCAGCAATTGTTCACAAGTGTCGGCGTATATAACGACTCCTGGAACCAGGGGGAAGTAATCTGGACGTACACGGTCGGGGTGGGGATTGAATGTATTAAGGACGTTTTCATAGGTATGAAGTGGTTGGGGAACCGCTATGAGAATGGCGAATGGTGGGATGCGGACATGTTTGCGCTGGAGCTCTCGTACCAGCGTTCATTTTGAAGTCATAAAGGTCGTGATCGGCAGCCGGATGCCTCGGCCGACCGAAGGCCACGAACTTCTTCCCAAAAAGCGGGTGTAATGTTATATTCCCGGGCCGGTGCCTTATGTGGCCCGATCGTACACCTTGGATTGGAGAGAAATTGATGCGTTTTCACCTAACGACCATCGCTGTAGCAATCGCTTTCACGCTTTCCTCGGCAGGAGCCGGGTTCGGGCAGCAGCCGGCCGATTCCTCGCAGAAACCCCCGACCGAAAAGAAGACGGTCTCGGCGGCGCCGAAGTCAGCTGCTCCCAAGACCAATGCGGGCGCGGGTCCGGCGAACCAAGGTCGCCGGAAGCCGCTGGTTATCGGCAAGCCGACCATGTCGCTGCACACGTTTCCGCAAATCGTGGAAATCATGAAGAAGTCGGCGCTCAATTACAAAGTAGATACGATAGAAGGGGTACGCCCGAACACCTTCCCAAGGGACACTATCCGACCGGTCCTGCCGGTAGGGATGTACATCTCGTATACTGACAGCATCCCGTACCTCCTGCCGTACAAGGTACCGTCGATGGCCGGACCATTCCTCGGATTTGCCGGCCAGGCATATGAAGAGAAGAAGTATGATGAAGCCATATCATGGTATCGCAAAGTACAGCTGGTCGATCCGAAATTTCAGCCGACTTATTCCTACCTGGGTGAAGCGTACTTGATGCTGGATTCGCTGGACAGCGCAAAGGTGAATCTGGGCAAGGCGATTGCGCTGAATTTTGTCGATTTCGAATCGCATCGACTGATGGGCGAGACGCTCTGGAAGTTGAAGGATACGGCCGGGGCGATAAAGGAGATGACGATCGCGCATGTGCTCAACCTCAACAGTTTGCCGATTCAGGGAGAGCTTGAAGAGATGCGGCTCAATTCCGGACGGCTGTTTTTCGGCCAGCGTATTGAACCGATGTATGGGGTCGTGAAGCGACACGATACCGTGATAGTCCAGTCGTCCCTTGGCTGGATCGGATACGCCATGGTCAAGGCGCTGTGGAAATATGAGCCGAAGTACGCCAAAGGGATGCTTGGCTTTGATCCCAAAGGGAGCCTGTACATACTTCAGGAAGAGCGAGAGGGGATTGTCGCCTCACTCAGCACCAACAAGAGCCTCGCATTTCTGAATCCGATTATCGAAAAAGGATTTCTGGACGAGTTCATACTGTACGACATTATCGGACCGCGATACCCGCGAGAAATCTCATTCATGGGTCGTGAAGGAATCTTAAGGATGGCCGACTATGTCGACAAGTGCCAGTAAGGCTGTGTCGAGTTTGGTTCCGTGCCCGGCGAACACTGGTGTCGGGAGGCAGCTGTGAAGGAGCAGACCGATATCGAGCAGTTTGCCGCGGGAGCGCTGGAACCCGCGGCGTTCGTCTATCGAGGTGACACGGTTGAGGCATCGCATTTCGCGGCGGTGGCTGTTGTCGACAAGAATGGCAAGCTGACTCATGCGCTGGGGAATCCGGATTTCGTCACCATGGCGAGATCATCGATCAAACCGTTCCAACTGGCGCCGCTGGTGATCACCGGCGCGGCCGATGAATACGGTTTCAGTAATCCCAACTTATCTATTATGGCCGGATCGCACTCCGGGACCGATGACCATGTGAAATGGGTTCGGGCCAATCTCAAAATGGCCGGGAATGATCCGAGCATGCTGAAGTGCGGCTCCCACTGGCCGATCTGGATGCAGACCAGCAACACCTATCCGGAACATGGTGAAGACAAAGATCCGCTTCGGCACAACTGCTCCGGCAAGCATTCTGGGTTTCTGGCCCTGGCGCGCTATCTCAAGACTGATCCGTCGCACTATCTCGATCCCGATTCGGAACCGCAGCGGCTGGTGAAGAAGGCCATTTCCGATCTGTGCGAATTTCCGATTGAGAAAATGGCCTATGGAACCGATGGGTGCAGTGCGCCGAACTACCCGATTTCCCTTCGGTCACTGGCGTTGGGATTCAAGAAACTGGCCAACCAGGATGGCGCCTCAGGGCGGGAACTGAAAGCACTGTCCCGAATTCGGGAGGCTATGTCCGAATTCCCGGTCTTGTTCAGCGGGACCGGACGATTTGACCACAACCTGATGGTTTCCTATCCTTTCAACGCGATCAGCAAGGGGGGAGCCGAAGCACTGCAGGGATTTGGCTTTGTGGAACCGTCGATCGGGGTGGCGGTCAAGATTTCGGACGGAAACGCCCGGGCGCTGGGGACGATTTGTCTGGAAGTCCTGCGTCAATTGGGGGTTGTCAAATCGACTACAATTCCACCATATTTACAGCAGTATGAACGTCCCGAGGTCAAAAATGCGGCGGGGCTGGTCACGGGACATATTGTGCCACAATTCAGACTTCGCGAAGTAGGCTGATGGTCATGAAGGATTGTTCCACCGCGGTTCACCTGGGCCTGGGGTATCATCGCAGGCGGGTAAAGGAAGTGCTCTAAGCCGGGCTTGCCGATTCGACCGTGTCGTTACGAGCAAGAACCAGAAAGGAGCATTTCATGTTAGACCGTCGTCAACCAGCCGAACCATATCGCATCAAAGCGATCGAACCGATCCGCCTGTTGGATCGGGCAGAGCGCGAAGCCCGCATCCGGGCCGCCAATTACAACGTCTTCAAACTCGATTCAACAGACATCTACATTGACCTTTTGACCGATTCCGGTACGGGAGCGATGTCAAACCGTCAGTGGGCCGCGCTTATGATGGGGGATGAATCATACGCCTATGCAACATCGTTCCGTCATTTCGAAGCTTCTGTTCAGTCAATATTCCGCAAGAAGAAGGTCATTCCGGTTCACCAGGGACGAGTGGCCGAAAATCTTGTCTTCAGCACTCTCATGAAGCCGGGGCAGTACGTAATCAACAACACTCATTTCGACACGACCCGTGGCAATATCCTCCACAAGGGGGGAATTCCGATCGATCTGCCGTGCCGCGAGTCCCGCTCCAATGAACCCATTCCGTTCAAGGGGAATATCGACTGTGCCCGCCTTGAGGAGTTCATCCAGGACAAGGGGAAAGACAGTGTTGCGATGGTCATGATGACCGTGACCAACAACTCA
Source organism: Candidatus Zixiibacteriota bacterium (assembly GCA_049290195.1). Taxonomy (GTDB): domain Bacteria; phylum Zixibacteria; class MSB-5A5; order GN15; family FEB-12; genus FEB-12. The sequence goes on along the minus strand of JBATNE010000163.1, from coordinate 2,051 downwards.
TCAGGCGGTCAGCCGGTGTCGATGGCCAATTTGCGGGAAGTGGCCGAGATCTGCCGACGATATGACCTGCCGTTCTTTTATGATGCCGCCCGATTTGCGGAAAACTGCTATTTCATCAAGCGGGATGAGGCCGGGTATTCCAGCAGGTCAATCGAGTCGATCGCGCATGAGATGTTCGATCTGTGCGATGGTGCGCTCATGTCGGCAAAGAAAGATGGTCTGGCCAATATGGGCGGGCTAATCACGCTGGATAATGAAGAATGGTACGGCAAGATAACCGAACTGATGATTCTGATTGAAGGATTCCCGACCTACGGCGGACTGAATGGTCGCGACCTGGAAGTGCTCGCGGTTGGTTTGCGCGAAGTGCTGGATTATGACTATCTCGATTTCAGAATTGCGCAGGTGCGGTATTTCGGCGAAAAGATTAAAGAAGCGGGAATGCCGATCATAGAGCCGACCGGTGGACATGCGGTGTTTATCGATGCCGGCGCGCTGCTAAAGAACATTCCGGCCGAACAGTTCCCGGCGCAGGGCGTATCTGTCGCGTTCTATGTTGAAGGAGGGGTGAGGACAGTGGAGATCGGGACGCTTATGTTCGGGAGTGTCGATCCCAAGAGCGGCAAGGTTATACCGGCGTCGCGTGAACTGGTGAGGCTTGCGCTTCCGCGAAGAGTGTACACTAATTCCCATATCGATTATGTGGCGGAAACGGCGTCGCGTATTGTCGACAAGAAAGCATCGATTCCCGGATTCAAGATTACGAGGCAAACCGAGTTTCTGCGTCACTTCACCTGTGACCTGGCGCCGCTTGCTCCGGTCAATGTCAAAATCTAGAGGGCGGGGGAGCGAGTATGAAACGTCTGATTCCGATTCTCCTTTTGCTGTGTGCGGGGTGCGTGAAAGTGCATTTGGCATCGGAGACCCCGCAACAGCGGACCGAAGCTGCCAATGTGCAGGGAAAAGACTGGCGGGCGACTTTTGCCGAGAAGATTCGAGCCGCCACTCCGGCCAGTCAAGTAGAGATGACCAAGCGAATGATCGATTCCGTTACGGCAGCCCACTTCCGCTTCGGGGACTACATTAGCGAGCAATGGCATCAAGCGAACAGTAGTTCCGGCAGAACGTACACTGATCGGGAAATGGCGGACATGGTCTCCAAGTGGACCGAGACCAAATTGCCGCTCTTTCAGGCATACGAAGAGTCGATTGAGTACGGGATCGAGCAGATTAAGCTCGGGCAGTTTGCCGAAAGTAGTATTCTCCAACAGCTTGAGCAGTACCGAGATCACTTCTACTCCGTCTACAATGCCGTCTATTTTCCTAAAGGATTGGTAGGAGAATACGATAATAACCTCAGTGACCTTCGCTCCCAGGGTGCGCGGTTATCACGGGATTTGGATGAGTCGGTCCGTATGATCCGGTAAATTCTTCCGATTTGTGCAGTCATTTTCAGATTTTGCACAGGTCAGACGGCATCTGAATCCGCTTCGGCGATAATGGAACGCATGAATTGCGACTACCTAACAATATGTTAGACAAGAAGTTAAGTAGCAATTAGTTCTCCCGCTGGGAGTTTGGCCGGAGAATTGCATGCTTTTGCGATGGAAGGTTTAGCTCCGTGTTGACTAACGTCGGGGAACCTTTTATATTTGTTCGGCTTATAAAACAAAAGGAGACATCGATATAGAACCTCAGCTAACGAACTAAACTGGTCCTTAAAAAAAAAGAGTAATCGTTAGTTGAATCGGCCCGTTGACCGTTCTATGTCGACAATCGGTTTCGGTGCCGGGATTATTGCCCGGGCTATGAATCAGTCTCTTTATAAGCCGTTTTTTATTTTGGTGATTCTGGCACTCTCAGTGTCCGGTATCGCTGCACGTCCCGCCGGCATCTCCCTGTCATCATCATCGGAATCGGAACTCACGTTTGCCGTTTCAATCAAGTCGGATCTTTCCGATCTACAGATAATCCACCGGGCTGATTCCAGCCTGCTTCCTGTCAAAACGGTTACCATTGGAATTCCGCTTGGTGCGCGCGTACATCTTGCC
>JBATNE010000162.1:0-3344 GCA_049290195.1 Candidatus Zixiibacteriota bacterium | reverse complement strand
ATGTTGTCCTTGTTCCGCAGGTCCCTGAACGGGTTGTCGAACTTCGCACTCGTCATGCCGTACACGATGTTGATCACGATCTTGAGTGCGTAGGAAAGAGCCTCTGCGTCGGCCACGTTCCCCAGGTGAGACTCGAGCTTGCCACCCAGCATCTTGCGCGCTGAGTCGTAGTCCTCGTGCTTGATCGCGATTCGCGCGTCCAGCAGCGCCTTGAAGTTCGGGGTGTACGGCCCGAACAGGTTCAGCTGAACGATCGAGGTCGGGTGCATCGAGGCGACGTCGTAGACCGCCACGTTCTCGTACATGCCTGGAACGGCGTGCACGTAGCCACCCTCACCAACCAGCTCGCCGCGGTAGTGCGACTTGCCCAGATCGAACTCGTATCCCGGGAAGTCCCGGGACAGGTCGGTGTACTCGAACGACTGCGAGGCGTTCCGGTCTTCACCGAATATGATCCGCGCAGTGTGCTTCTGGGTCTTGTCGTTCACCGTCAGGCCGGACAGGTCCGCCAAGATCTGGCGTGCCACGAAGTCCTGCTTCAGGTGGTTGAACACAGCCTCCGTCGCCTCGACGTCGTTGCAGCAGTACGCCACAACCTTGTCCCACAGCTCCTCCGGGACCGGCTCGTCCCAAGGAATATCCATCTCGACGTGGTTCAGACCCAGCTGGATCTCCCAGAGCTTGAGGCTCTGCTTGATCGCGGCGAAGTCGAAGATGTCCGCGTAGCTCAGACCGTAGGCCATGGCGAACATGGCGTTCTTGTCCTTGCCGACGATCATCTTCTGAGACAGCTTGTAGAGCTGCTCCGTCGTGTACCCCATGAAGGCGGCGTACAGGATGTGATTGTCGTAGCGACGGTTGTTGAAGCCGACCAGCTTCATCTTGAGCAGGTGCTCGATGTCCGCAGGCTTCGGGTTGATCATCTTGACCATGTCCGCGTCGCCCTCGAACTTCCAGCAGACGACGAAGAGGTTCGGGTAAACCTCGAGGTCGAAGAACACCAGCCTCTGCTCCTGCTGGCTGGTGGCCAGGATCGTCGGCTCGTCCGGGTGGATGGGGTCCTCCCCGAACTTGCGGTCGGCGTCCTTGGAACTGAACTTCATCTCCTGAACCAGCTTGAGCGCTCGGTCCTTCGAGTTGGAGCTCCCCATGGCGAACATCAAGATGCCCGCCCGCATGTCCGTCAGGTCATACGTGTAGCCGGCGTCATACGCCTCGTCGAGCAGCTTCTTGACGAAGTCGACGTTGGAATATGTGCCGGGATGGAACTCCTTCTTCAGGCACCGAACGACCATGGCCCGGAGACCCTGCTCGCTTCGGATCACTCTCTGATCGTGCATCTTGGTCTTCTCCTTCAGCGGCAGGCCGCTAGAGATGGTGGCGATTGGGACGTGGTTGCACTTCGACAGCAATCGCCTGAGAGAAGAGTCCCCAGGATATACCTTGACCTCGATGCCCTCCGAGTAGTCGGTCCGGAGAAGAGAGGTGTCACCGTCGTAGATATAGTGCAGGTGAACGCCTGCACCACTCTTGCTGAGCTCCGCGTAGGTAGCCGGCCAGTTGCTCGCCGCCTCCAGGTTTCGCTCCAGGGACTTCTCACCATCGTCGCCCTTGAGGTCGAAGTCGATGATGATGTGTCCTTCGGGCACCTTCACGAAGTGGAGCTGGCTCGTGTCGATGTCCTTCAGCGTGGTCGAAATATCCGACCACTTGCGCTTGGGTGTCTCCCACTGGCTCGCGTACTGAGCAGGCATGTCTGCCCACTCAATATCGATCAGGGAGTCGTGCTCCTCGATCACCAGCGAGAAGGTCGGCGCGTCCTTACTCGGTGCCTTGAACTTGTTGGCGTTGAAGCCTGAGTAATATGAACGGACCATGTGACCATCCACCTCCTGTCGGTCCTTGAAGTCGTCGAAGTAGTTGCGAAGCTCCTCGCGGAACTTGTACTTCGGCAACACCCACTCGATTCCGGAGTCTGAGCAGTACTCCTTGTACAGCATGTACGCCTGTGTCAGCGACGCGCCGTTCTGCTCCCGGAATATGTCGTAGTAGGCCTCGATGAAGTTGAAGAAGACGTCAGTCTGCAACATCATCTCCAACGGGCGGTACGAGTTGTAGTGGTTCTTGCCCAGACGCAGGTACATCTCCAGGCAGTGGTGCGCAATGGCACCCAGCTCGAAGTCGATCTGCGACATGAGCGTGTTGTAGTGGTTGATCGGGATCCGCACGTTCGTCGGGTGAATATCCACCAGACGACGGATGATGCCGGACTTAGCGTCCGAGATCTTGACGGGCTTGTTGGTGCCCATCAGGAGCAACGCGAAGATCTTGGCGGTGTAGCTGCTCTTGAACTTCTCGTTCATCGTCATGCTCTCGTGCGAGATGATCGAGTTCAGTCTTGCGTTGTCCTCGATCTTCGAGAGGTCACCGTCGCCCTGGATTGCAACGAGCGGGTTCCCCTTGAACACCTCTGTGGCGAACTGGGCGTTGTTGCTGCCCAACTGCTTCGCCTCGAACGACGTCGTGTAGCCCACGAACAGCCGCTCGATCACATCGAGGATCGTTCCCTTACCACTACCAGGAGGCCCATAGAACACCCCGAACTTCTGGATGCTCTTGGAGTCCCCTGACACGACCGAGCCGATGAACCACTCGATCTTCTCCCTTTCCTCTACGGAATATAGGGTCCCGACCAGCTCGTCCCAAGCTTCAATCGAACCAGGAGCCAGCGAATAGGGTAGACGCTTAGAAGCGTAGTCACTCTTCTTGACCTCCGTGTTTGCGAAGGTGAGGTTCTGATCCAGCTGCACACTGTTGTCAGACACCTGGGCGAGGAAGCGCTGGAAGGTACTCCAGGACCCCGTCTCGAAGTTGGTCATGTCCTTGATGATGTAGGGAATATCGCTCTTAGCCGCGAACTCCCTCAACTCCTGGTCGACGATCTCGGCAAGCCGGTACTCGTCGGTGGACCACAACCCTGCTTCCTCATCCCAAACGGCATAGAAGCCCCCACCACGGACCATCAGGTCGGTAGATCGTCCGACTTTGAAGCCGGGATATAGCTCAACGGTTCCGTTCTTGTTCTCTTTCGTACTGAACCGATAGAAGTCCATCTACCCTCCTTTCGGGCTACGCGGTGAGTTCGAGCAAATATGCGCTAGCTTGGTACCAGAGCTCCACCTCTCTTTGGTCACGCTGGGGACGGCGGAGAGGGAAGAGTCCCCCGTTCCCGCGTGCGTCGTACGTTCGGAATATGACACGGTTCAGGACCTCGTCGATAGTGGCTTCCGCCTGGTCGTTGTACTCCAGGTCGTTGTACTGGAACAGATTGAGCACCTGAATAA
>JBATNE010000161.1:0-4405 GCA_049290195.1 Candidatus Zixiibacteriota bacterium | reverse complement strand
GGATAAGGGAAGTCTTCGCAACAAGGTGATCATCCCGGATTCCGCTCATGGTACCAACCCGGCGTCGGTGGCGGCAATCGGATTCACGACAGTCGAGATCAAATCCAACGAACAGGGAATCATTTCTCCCGATGCCGTCCGCGCCGTTATGAGCGATGAGATCGCCGGGATCATGATGACCAACCCCAATACCCTCGGGTTGTTCGAGAAGAACGTCAAAGAGATCTCCGAAATCGTCCATGCCGCCGGTGGATTGATGTATATGGATGGCGCGAATTTGAACGCTACCATGGGGATCGTTCGACCGGGAGATATCGGTTTCGATATCATGCACTTCAACCTGCACAAGACTTTCTCTACGCCGCATGGCGGAGGTGGTCCGGGTGCCGGTGCTGTGGGAGTGCGACAGGATCTGGTCAAGTATCTGCCGATGCCCGCGCTTGAGAAGGATGCGACCGGAAAGCTGTTCTTCAACTATGACCGTCCGCATTCAATCGGCCGTCTGCATACGTTTAACGGCAATTTCGGCAACATCGTCAGAGCGTACGCCTATATCAAATCGCTCGGCGGGCCGGGACTCCGCTATGTCTCGGAAAATGCCGTGATCAACGCCAATTATCTCAAGGAGCAGGTGCGCAAGGACTATGACCTTCCGTACGACGCTCACTGCATGCATGAATTCGTCGTCTCGGGAAACCGCCAGAAGAAGCTCGGTGTGAAAACATCGGACATCTCCAAGCGGTTGCTTGACTACGGCGTCCACGCCCCGACCAACTACTTCCCGCTGATCGTTCCGGAAGCCATGATGATTGAGCCGACCGAAACGGAAAGCAAGGAAACGCTGGACGATTTCGTGGAAGTCATGGCCAAGATCGCCCGTGAGGCGGAAACGAATCCGGAGATAGTAACGTCGGCTCCGCACATCACGCCGGTCCGCCGGCTGGATGAAAGCGCCGCCGCCCGTAATCTCGATGTAAATTACCAGGGTTGATCAAATCAACCGTGGGACTTGCACTTTATCGCCGATCCCTTTGATTAAGGGGTCGGCGTTCTATTATGATTAACCTCGATCACGTCAGTTACCGGTATCCCGAACAGCCCAAGGGCTGTCTCGATAATCTCTCCCTTAAGATATCTGCCGGCGAGGCGGTCTGCATTATGGGTCCGAACGGTTGCGGCAAATCGACCCTGGCTCGATTAATCGCCGGATTAGTGGCACCGCTATCGGGCACCGTTCAGGTAGAACGCCCGGTGCCGGGAAAGAAAGCCTCTTTGCCTATCGGACTTCTGTTTCAGGATCCGGACAACCAAATGGTGGCGGCGCTGGTGGATAAGGAAATCGCTTTCGCGCTGGAGAACCTTGCCGTGTCTGTCGCGGAGATGAAGGAAATTGTCACACAGGAGTTGGATAGGTTCGGCATTACGTCGCTGAAAAAGCGACTGACGACCGAGCTTTCCGGCGGCGAGAAACAACGAGTCGCGCTGGCATCCCTCATGGTCGCCAATCCCCATGTTCTGATTCTCGATGAACCGGATTCTTATCTCGATGAGGCCGGCCGCCGCATGCTCACTGCTGAACTTCGCCGCCTCCACGATGAGCACCCGGATCTTATCGAAGTGAGGATAACGCAATATCCTCAGGTGGCTCGAAGCTACCGCCGGCTTATTGTCCTGTTCCAGGGCAAAGTGGTTGCCGATGGCGACCCTTCGGAGATTCTGGACAATGACGCAAGCTGTGCCGACTGGGGATTATCGCTCAAACCGACCGGAAAGACCCAATTCCAGATTCCGGAAATCAAAGCGGGAGCCAGCGGCTCAAATAGCTACGCGCGATTGGTGCTTCAGGAAATCTCATTCGGGTATCTTGACGCCAGTATTCTGGACAATGTCCAGTTGACGTTGGAACGAGGACGGACCGTCTGCGCGGTTGGACCATCGGGCTCCGGGAAAAGCACACTTGGTCTGCTTGTCTGCGGACTCCTGCACCAGAAAGTGGGAACGGCTTCGCTTGTCGCGCTTGCTGGTGGAACTGTTGCCCTGAGTGAGGGGGATGGAGCGATTGCCGGGCTGTTTCAACAGCCGGAGCGGCAGTTCTTCCTTCCGACTTGCCGTGAAGAAATCGCCTTTGGTCCGGCCAATCGGGGGAGACACTTGGACACGCCGGACATTGCCGCGCTTCTTGCGGCGGTTGGTCTTGAACCGACCGAGTTTCTCGATCGCGATCCGTTTACGCTATCGATGGGGGAGAAGCGGCGACTCGCCTTTGCGGTAGTGCTGGGATTGTCACCCGAGTTTGTCGTGTTTGATGAACCAACCTGTGCGCTTGATCCATCCGGTGTCTCCGGATTTATCGCCATGTCACAACTTCTGAAAGACAAACGGGTTGGGCAGTTTATCATCAGCCACGACCCCGATGTTGTTGCTGCGCTGGCCGATCAGGTGCTCTATCTGCCCGGAGATGGAAGCGCACATGTCCTCTCGCCTGACGCCTGGTTTGGTTCGAATTCGTATCGCGATGTCATGCCGAGACCGTCGGCAGGAATTTCCCGGTAATTTTTCGACCCCCGACTTGACACTCCCCGGTAAATCCGTATAATCGAACTGCTCCTGCGGGAGCCGATGCGCGAGTGAGTCTCATCCGGGCATTGTTGATAACTCACCTTTTAATGTGATCCGGCGAGGTCACGAAAGGGTCTATGAACTCTCGAACATCCCTGTCCGGGCGTACGCCCGTCTGTCTGCAATCAAGTCAATCTCACGCGATATATTTTTATTCTGCTGATATGGAGGTCATTTTTGTCGGCACACACTGACGTCATTCTTGACGAAACCAAAATCACCCGTGCCCTCACCCGAATTGCCCATGAAATCATGGAACACAATTCCGGGGCGGAGTCGATCGCTTTGATCGGCATCCTGACACGCGGTGCCTTTCTCGCGCGGCGAATCGCTGCGATTATTCAGAAACTCGAAGGAGTCAAAGTTCCGGTGGGACTGATGGATATCAGCCTTTATCGCGATGATGTCGGCTCAAAGCTCGACCAGCCGGTGGTCCAGCGAACGGACATTCTGTTCGAGGTCGGCAACAAGAATATCATTCTGGTGGACGATGTCCTGTTCACCGGCCGCACCATTCGCGCGGCGCTCGATCAGATCATTGACTTTGGTCGCCCGCGTACGATTCAGCTGGCAGTGCTTGTTGATCGCGGTCACCGCGAATTGCCGATTAAGGCGGATTATGTCGGAATCAACGTTCCGACCGCCAAAACCGATCAGATCGTGCTCGAAGTCAAAGAGAAGGAAGGGATAGATCGCGTCCGGGTAGTCTCCGATCCCAAAAAGGGAACTGCAAAGCCGACAGCCCGGAAATCTGCGGTCGCCAAAAAGAAAGGGAGGAGCAAATGAGCCAGCTTGCTTCGCGCCATCTCCTCGGACTCGAAGGAGTCTCGAAGGAAGATATCGGCCTTATCCTCGATACAACCGTGTCATTTCGCGAAGTTCTCGAACGGCAGATTAAGAAGACTCCGACCCTTCGCGGCATGACCGTCCTGAATCTCTTTTACGAGGCGTCGACGCGCACTCGCATCTCGTTCGAATTGGCCGAGAAGAGATTGTCAGCCGACTCGATCAATTTCACTCCTTCGACCTCATCGGTGAAGAAAGGGGAGTCGCTCAGAGATACGGTGCAGAACATCGAAGCGATGAAGATTGACATGGTCGTTGTCCGTCACCAGTCATCCGGCGTACCGTACTACCTGACTCAGTGTCTCGATTCCAATATCATCAACGCCGGCGACGGCACTCACGAGCACCCCACTCAGGGACTGCTGGACATGTTCACGATTCGGCAGAAATACGGCAAGCTCAAAGGACTGCGCGTTGTGTTGGTCGGCGATGTCAAACACTCCCGCGTCACCCGCTCCAATCTCTGGGGTTTGAAAACGATGGGGGCGTCGGTGGCGCTCTGCGGACCATCGACCCTGATCCCTGCCGAAGTTGAGAAGTTCGGTGTCGATGTCTATACCAACCTCGATGAAGCGCTCGAAGGAGCCGATGTGGTCAACATCATGCGGATCCAGCTGGAGCGCCAGCAGTCCGGTCTGTTCCCGTCCCAGCGCGAGTATACCAACCTGTTTGGACTGACGAAAGAACGTCTGAAACGATTGAACAAGAATTACACCATCATGCATCCCGGCCCGATGAATCGCGGCGTGGAGATTACCTCCGAAGTTGCTGACTCCGAGAAGTCGGTTATTCTGGAACAGGTCACTAACGGTGTCGCGGTGAGAATGGCCGTGCTGTATCTGCTGTCCGGCCGCAAAAAGGAAGATGAGGGCGCCAATGACTAGTAAGAAGTTCGATTACGTCATCAAAGGGGGACGCATTATCGACCCCGCCCTCGGCT
>JBATNE010000160.1:0-17985 GCA_049290195.1 Candidatus Zixiibacteriota bacterium | reverse complement strand
AACGTCGTCTTGCCATGATCCACGTGACCAATTGTCCCCACGTTTACGTGAGGCTTCGAACGTACAAATTTCTCCTTCGCCATCGTCAGGCTCCTCTATCTACTTACAGTGCTATCTTTTCAAGCATCTTCTTGGATACTTCTGCGGGGACCGGTGCGTAACGAGCGAACTGCATCGTAAACACCGCACGGCCCTGGGATATATTTCGCAGCGTATTGGCGTAACCAAACATTTCGGACAGCGGCACCGAGACCGCGATCACCTGAATTTCCGCACGCGGGACCATACCGTTGATCTTGCCGCGACGGGAGTTCAGATCGCCGACCACCGCGCCCATATAGGCTTCGGGGACGACCACTTCGACATCCATAATCGGCTCCAGAATGATCGCACCGGCGCGCTTGGCACCTTCCTGGAAAGCCATTGAGCCGGCGATCTTAAACGCCATTTCACTGGAGTCGACTTCGTGATACGAACCGTCATATACTTCGCAATGGATTCCGGTAACCGGATATCCCGCGAGGATGCCATTGGTCATGGCTTCCTTGACGCCCTTCTCGATAGCAGGAACATACTCACGCGGGACGGTTCCTCCTACGATCTTATTTTCAAAATGGAATTCGCTGCCGTCGGTGGTCGGGCGCAGGCGCATGTACACATGGCCGTACTGACCCTTACCGCCGGACTGGCGAACAAACTTGCCTTCGCACTCGACTGCCCGGGTGATGGTTTCCTTGTAGGAGACCGACGGGCGTCCGACCGAAGCACTCACGCCGAATTCGCGCATGAGGCGGTCGACCAGAATTTCAAGGTGCAGTTCGCCCATGCCGCTGATAATGGTCTGACCGGTGTCGTCATCCTGACGGACCCGGAAGGTCGGATCTTCTTCAGCCAGCTTGATCAAAGCGTCGGTCAGCTTGTCCTGATCGGCCTTGGTCTTGGGTTCAATCGACACCATAACGACCGGCTCAGGGAACGACATCCGTTCCAGCACGATCGGGTGCTTGACATCGCACAGGGTGTCACCGGTCGTGGTCTTGCGCAGCCCAATGGCGGCAACGATATCACCGGCATAAGCCACCTGGATATCTTCGCGCTTGTTGGAGTGCATACGGAGCAGACGGGCGATACGCTCTTTAATGTCGCTGTTCGGATTGTACAGATACGATCCGGACTCAATTTTTCCCGAGTAGACTCGGATATATGTCAGACGACCCACATACGGGTCGGTCATGATCTTGAAAGCGAGGGCAGACGCCGGCTCGTTGAAGATCGGCTTCCGTTCGAGCATCTTCTCGGTGTCGTCAATATGATGTCCCATGACCGGAGGTTTGTCCAACGGAGAGGGGAGAAACTCGACGATATAGTCCAAGAGACGCTGAATTCCTTTGTTCTTGAAGGAAGAACCGCAGAGAACCGGGACCATTTTGCCGGCGCAGGTAGCCTTGCGGACCGCGGCGATTACTTCCACCGGGTCAAGCGGCTGATCGTGCAAAAACCTCTCGAGCAGGTGGTCATCGAAATCGGCTACCGCCTCGAGGAGCTTTTCGCGATACTCATTGGTGATCGCCATCATGTCCTGCGGGACATCGAGATCATCGAAGGTGGTTCCGGCTGAGTCCTCATGGAACACGCGGAACTTCATGGTCAACAAATCAATAACGCCAGAGAACATCTCCCCTTCGCCGGCCGGAATACAGACCGCGATGCAGTTGGAAGAGAGGCGCTGGTTCATTTCGGCCAGCGTGTTGGCGAACGAAGCGCCCACGCGGTCCATCTTGTTGATATAGGCCAGACGCGGGACATTATACTTGTCCGCCTGGCGCCAGACCGTTTCGGACTGGGGTTCTACCCCGCCGACGGCACAGAACAGCGCGACCGCGCCATCCAGGACGCGGAGCGAGCGTTCAACTTCTACGGTAAAATCGACGTGGCCGGGAGTATCAATGATATTGATCGTGCAGCCATTCCAGAAGCAGGTCGTGGCGGCGGAGGTAATGGTGATACCGCGCTCTTTTTCCTGCTCCATCCAATCCATGATGGCGGCGCCATCATGCACTTCGCCAATACGGTGCGTTTTCCCTGTGTAGAACAGGATCCGCTCCGTAGTCGTCGTCTTACCGGCATCGATGTGTGCCATGATGCCGATATTGCGTACTTTTTTCAGATCCGGTTCAACGGGCATAAAAATTCCCTGACTGATTCCAATACTCTTGCATGTGCTTATCTCAACGAGAAGCGACATACCGGTAATTTCCAATCAGCAGGGTAGGAAAACCGGATAGCCAACTACTCATCACTTCCGAAATCTTGCGCTCAACAGTTACCCTCGGCGTTAGATCTTCACTCAATCGGGACGAAACTAGGAGTCGTCCCTGGAAAAGACACGAACTACCATTTAAAGTGGGCGAAGGCCTTGTTAGCCTCGGCCATCTTATGGGTATCCTCCTTCTTCTTGATGGAAGCGCCTTCGTTATTAGCGGCGGCCAGAAATTCGGCGGCCAGCTTATCGGGGAGCGACTTTTCGCCGCGACCCATGGAATAGGTGATCAACCAGCGGATGGCCAGCGCCGTGCGACGGTCCGGACGGACTTCGGTAGGCACCTGGTATGTGGCGCCGCCAACGCGACGGGACTTCACTTCCACCACCGGCTTGACATTATTCATTGCCTTGCGGAACAGATCGAGACCGCTCTGACCGGACTTCTTCTCAAGCGAGTCCAGGGCCGAATACATGATCCGTTCAGCGGTCGAGCGTTTTCCGCGCTTCATCAAACATGAGATGAATTCAGAAATGGCCCGGTCGCCGTATTTGAAATCCGCGACAGCTTCTCTTCTTCCAATTTGTGTTCTACGAGACATACTTCAACTCGCTACTTCTTGGCATCTGCCTTAGGACGCTTGGCGCCGTACTTGGAGCGACCACGACGGCGATCATTGACGCCGGAGGTATCCATGGTACCGCGAATGATATGGTAACGAACACCCGGGAGATCCTTAACACGACCGCCGCGGATCAGCACGATTGAGTGCTCCTGTAAGTTGTGTCCTTCACCCGGAATATAAGCGGTCACTTCCATCTTGTTGGTCAGACGAACGCGAGCCACTTTTCGAAGAGCCGAGTTCGGCTTCTTCGGAGTCGAAGTATAGACACGCGTACAGACGCCCCGCTTCTGCGGGCAATTGGCCAGCGCCGGTGTCTTGGTCTTTTCCTGAATCACCGCGCGACCGATGCGTATCAGCTGGTTAATAGTCGGCAATCAAACTCCCGTAACTTTGTTATTCCATCACAAAAAATTCGCAAAGAGACTCGCAATTTACTGTCGGACCATCACTTGTCAAGCGTTTTCTTTGAAAATGTCCGCTACCGTTGGTTCCTCGGCCGGTGAGACGAGATCCATAGGGATTTCTTCCTCATGTTCGACCTTGACTGTCTTGTATTTTTCGATCCCGGTACCGGCCGGAATCAAGTGTCCTATGATCACGTTCTCCTTGAGCCCCAACAAGTAATCCACCTTGCCGGAGATCGCAGCCTCGGTCAGAACCCTGGTAGTTTCCTGGAACGAGGCAGCCGAGATGAAGCTCTCGGTAGACAACGACGCGCGGGTGATTCCCAACAGCAGCGGCTCGGCCGTGGCCGGTTCGCCACCCTCGGCAATAACGCGGGCGTTTTCTTCGCCAAACGCGATCTTGTCGACCTTCTCCCCTTCGAGGAAGTTGGTGTCTCCGGGATGGACCACCTGTACCTTCTGAAGCATCTGGCGCACAATCACTTCGATGTGCTTGTCGTTAATCTTCACACCCTGCAGACGATACACTTCCTGAATTTCGTTCACGAGGTAGCTCTGCACGGCGTAGACGCCCAGGATTCGAAGGATGTCGTGCGGGTCGACCGAACCCTCGCAAAGGCGGTCACCTGCCCGTACGAAGTCGTTAGCGTGCACCATGAGGTGCTTGCCGTGCGGGACCAGGTATTCTTTGACTTCGTCCTGCTCACCCTTCACGATAATCTGCTGCTGACCGCGGACGACCTTACCGAATTCAACTATACCGTCGACTTCGGAAATAACGGCCGGATCATGCGGCCGACGAGCTTCGAACAGCTCGGCGACTCGCGGCAGACCACCCGTGATGTCTCGGGACTTGGAGATGATACGCGGCATCTTGACGAGGGCGTCACCGGATTTGACTTCCTGTCCATCATGCACCTGCAGCTGGGCATCAGTCGGAATTCGGTAGCTGGCGACCGTCTTGCCGTGGACATCTTCAATCTGGATGCGCGGGAACAAGGTCTTATCTCTATTTTCAACAATCTTCAACTGAATCAGACCGGTCTGGTCGTCCGTTTCCTCGCGGAAAGTGATATCCTTGACGATATCTTCGAACTTCACCTTACCGGACGCTTCGGTCAGAATAAGACCCGTGTACGGATCCCATTCGAACACGATTGTCCCCTTCTTGATCTGCTGACCATCCTTGATCATCAGATGGGAACCGTACGGTACTTTGAGGCGGGTGCGCGTGCGCCCCTTATCATCGATGATGTGGGCTTCGCCGGCGCCTTCACGGCTGATAACGATATTGGTGCCGTCTTCCTTTTCGACAATCCTGATGGCGTCGAACTTAACGGTACCATCATACTTGGCTTCGACCTGTGACTGTTCTGCGATACGGGCGGCAATACCACCGATATGGAACGTACGCAAGGTCAGCTGAGTACCCGGTTCACCGATCGACTGGGCGGCGATAACACCGCAGGCCTCGCCTATATCGGCCAGCTTGGTGCTGGCGAGATTTCGGCCGTAGCACTTGGCGCATACACCATATTTGGATTCGCAGGTAAGTACGGAACGAATGCGAACGGTTTCGACTCCGGACTCTTCGATAGCGGCCGCTTCCTCTTCTTTGATTTCATCGCCGGAAGCAACGAGCACACGATCGGTAATCGGGTCATAAACGTCATCGAGCGCCACGCGGCCGAGAATTCGATCGCGAAGCGTTTCGATTACTTCTTCACCCTCTTTAAGAGCGGAGACTTCCAGCCCCAGAATCGTGGCGCAGTCGATTTCACGGACGATGACGTCCTGTGCGACATCGACCAGACGACGGGTCAGGTAACCTGCGTCAGCCGTCTTAAGAGCGGTATCGGCGAGACCTTTACGAGCACCGTGTGAGGAAATGAAGTATTCCTGCACGGTAAGACCGTCGCGGAAGCTGGAAAGCACCGGCGTTTCGATAACTTCGCCGACGCCACCTGTGATTTTCTTCTGCGGCTTGGCCATTAGACCACGCATACCGGCCAACTGCTTGATCTGGTCTTTAGAACCACGAGCGCCAGAATCGGCCATCATGAAGACCGGGTTGAATCCCTGATTCTGTGCGGCCAGGTTGGTGAAGAGTACTTCCGACACTTCCGATGTGGTACGGGTCCAGGTATCGATCACCTGGTTGTACCGTTCACCGTTGGTGATCACACCCTTTTCATACCGCTTCTGGATCTTCGTGACTTCCTTCTTGGCAGTCTCCAGAATAGCCTTCTTCTCATCAGGCACAACCAGGTCATCGATCGACACGGTGACGCCGGCGCGGGTCGCAAATTCAAATCCGGTGTGTTTGAGACGATCCAGCAACTGAATGGTCTCATTCTGACCAAAGATATGGAATGACTTGCTGACGATTTCTTCGAGCTTGCTCTTGGAAGTAGCTTCGTTAAAGAACGGGAAGCCCTTCGGCAGAATATTATTGAAGAGCAAACGACCTACAGTGGTCTTGAGCATCGAACCATCAGGCATACGGACATTGATGACCGAGTGCAGTGTGATGGCTTTATGATCATAGGCGGCGCGAGCCTCGTCCTGACAGAAGAAGCTCATGCCCTCTCCCTTGGAACCGGGACGGGCCTTGGTCAGGTAGTAGCAGCCAATAACGATATCCTGGTTGGGGACCGAGATCGGTCGACCCGATGACGGCACCAGAATGTTGTTGGTCGACAGCATCAAAACCTGAGCTTCGAGCTGGGCTTCAAACGATAGCGGCACATGGACGGCCATCTGGTCACCATCGAAGTCAGCGTTAAACGCCGCGCAGACGAGCGGGTGCAGACGGATTGCCTTGCCCTCGACCAATACCGGATAGAAAGCCTGAATACCGAGACGGTGAAGCGTGGGGGCACGGTTCAACATCACGGGATGATCTTCAATGATCTCCTCCAGGATGTCCCACACTTCCGGTCTTTCCTTCTCCACCAGCTTCTTGGCGGACTTGACCGTCTGGACATATCCTTTCTCTTCAAGCTTCATGATGATGAACGGCTTGAAAAGCTCGAGAGCCATATTCTTCGGAAGGCCGCACTGGTGCAGCTTGAGTTCGGGACCGACAACGATAACCGAACGACCGGAGTAGTCGACGCGCTTACCGAGCAGGTTCTGGCGGAAACGACCCTGCTTACCTTTCAACAGATCGGAAAGGGACTTAAGCGGGCGCTTCGAGTCACCGCGTACGGAATGAGTGCGGCGACCGTTATCAAACAGAGCATCGACCGCTTCCTGAAGCATGCGCTTTTCGTTGCGCAAGATGACTTCCGGCGCCTGGATTTCGATGAGCTTTTTCAGACGGTTGTTGCGGTTGATGACGCGACGATAGAGATCGTTGAGATCCGAGGTCGCGAAACGACCGCCTTCGAGCGGTACCAGCGGACGAAGATCCGGAGGAATAACCGGAATCACGCTCATGACCATCCATTCGGGACGGTTCTGAGACTGGCGGAACGACTCGAATATTCTGAGACGCTTGAGGAGGTCTTTCTTGCGCTGAGCCGACGTTTCGACTTTGACCTGCGCGCGAAGGGTGGCCACCATCTCGTCCATGTCGATGCGAGTAAGAAGCTCGCGGACGGCATCGGCACCCATGCGGGCGTCGAACTGCTTGCCGGCTTCTTCCAGCTCGATGAATTCCTCTTCGGTGAGAACATCTCCCTGTTCAAAGGAGGTGTTACCCGGATCAATCATTATATAGGCTTCGTAATAGAGGATCTTTTCCAACTCGCGAATGGAGAGATCAAGCATATGCCCGATGCGTGACGGCAGGGACTTGAAGTACCAGATATGCGACACCGGCACGGCGAGTTCGATATGTCCCATCCGCTCGCGGCGGACTTTGGACTGCGTCACTTCGACGCCGCAGCGGTCGCAGACGATACCGCGGAACCTGATCCGCTTGTATTTTCCGCAGTTGCATTCCCAGTCCTTGACCGGACCAAAAATGCGCTCGCAGAAGAGACCATCGCGTTCCGGCTTGAACGACCGGTAGTTGATGGTTTCCGGTTTGGTCACTTCACCGTACGACCACGAAAGGATCACATCGGGGGAAGCGATTTGGATCTGAATGGCCGCGAAATCCGAGGGCTTTTTCTGAGGCGCTGGATTCTTAAAAGCATCGACCACAGCTTGACTCCTTTATCCGATGCCGAAAATCGGCAGCCGCATTCCGCGGCCGCCGTTGACGGCTTTTACTTCTCAATCAATTTCACGTCGAGACCCAGGGCCTGAAGTTCCTTCACCAAGACGTTGAAGGCTTCCGGGTATCCGGGTTCCGGCGGATTCTCACCTTTGACAATCGCTTCATAGATCCGGCTGCGTCCGGTGACGTCATCCGACTTCACCGTCAGCATTTCCTGAAGCGTGTATGCGGCGCCATAGGCTTCGAGCGCCCAGACTTCCATTTCACCAAAGCGCTGGCCGCCGAACTGCGCCTTACCGCCCAGCGGCTGCTGGGTAACGAGCGAATACGGGCCAATGGAGCGAGCGTGAATCTTGTCATCCACCAAGTGGGACAATTTCAGCATGTACATGTAACCGACCGTGACCGGATTGTCGAATGATTCACCGGTGTGGCCGTCGTACAGCGTGATCTTGCCGCTCTCGGGAAGACCGGCCTTCTTCAGCTCGGCTTTAATATCCTCAACGTTGGCACCATCAAAGACCGGGGTCGAAATGTGCTGACCCAGCTTCTTTGACGCCCAACCAAGGTGAGTTTCCATGATCTGGCCGACGTTCATACGAGACGGTACGCCAAGCGGATTGAGAATCATATCCACCGGCACACCATCGGCCATGTACGGCATGTCTTCGATCGGCACGATACGCGAGACGACACCCTTGTTACCGTGGCGTCCGGCCATCTTGTCACCGACCGAGATCTTTCTCCGGATGGCAATGGTCACCTTGACCAACTGCTTGACGCCCGGAGGCAGTTCAGCGCCGCGCTGGACTTTGTCGATCTCGATTTCCATCTCCGCCTTCTTCTGCGCGAGCAGACCGGCGGCTTCGGCCACGACGGCATCAACGTGCTTATTCACGCTGTTTTCGCCGCACCAGCCTTCGGGCGCGATGGCGTTTTCGATATCGAACGTATCGAAGAATTCCGGTTTGTACTTGTGGCCTGAGCGAACCATGACGGAATTGTCAACCGCTGAACGGATCAACTTGGACGTTTCACCATCGAGCAGTTCACCCAACCGCTTGGCGCGCTGAGCCTGAATATCCAGAATCTTCTTGTTATAGAGCTTCTTGATAGCGGCAATTTCGTTCTTCTCCTGCTTCTTGGCGTCTTCTGTGCGCTCTTTGCGTGAGAATACACGGGTCTTTACCACTACACCCTTCATTCCGGGCGGCGCCTTCAAAGAGGCATCTCGCACGTCGCCGGCTTTCTCCCCGAAGATGGCTCGTAAGAGACGCTCTTCCGGAGAGAGTTCGGTCTCGCCTTTGGGCGTAACCTTACCGACCAGAATATCACCGGCTTCGACTTCGGCGCCGACGCGGACAATACCCTGTTCATCCAGATTCAGAAGGGCTTCTTCGGAAACGTTTGGGATTTCCCGCGTTATTTCTTCAGCGCCCCGCTTGGTATCGCGGACCTGGAGTTCAAATTCTTCAATGTGAATGGACGTAAAGATGTCGTCGTGTACGAGACGCTCGGAAAGAATGATAGCGTCTTCGTAGTTGTACCCACGCCACGGCAGGAACGCCACCAGCGTATTGTGACCGAGGGCAAGTTCACCCTTGTCACAGGCCGGTCCATCGGCAAGCGTGTCCCCTTCTTTCACTTCCTCACCAAGTGACACCACCGGGCGATAAGTGATACAGGTATCCTGGTTGGAACGACGATACTTGGTCATGGTGTACTCGTCATCCTCGATATACCCAAGCTCGCCCGCCTTGACGCGGATGTTCGGGCGAATCACGACTTTGTCGGCATCCACATACACGACCGTACCGGGACGACGGGAGCGGACGACCACGCCCGAGTCAACGGCGACCTTGCGCTCGATACCGGTTCCGATAATCGGGGCCTGCACCTTTAGGAGCGGCACTGCCTGGCGTTGCATGTTGGAGCCCATGAGGGCGCGGTTGGCGTCATCGTGCTCCAAAAAAGGAATCAACGATGTAGCCACCGAGACGATCTGACGAGGAGAAACGTCCATGTACTGGACTTCGTCCGTCTTCATCAGCGGATATTCGGACCGGCGCCGGGCAAGAATGTACTCGCTGGCAAAACGCCCCTTGTCGTCGAGCTGTTCGTTCGACTGGGCGATATAGTAACGGTCTTCCTGGTCGGCGGACAGATAATCGATTTTGTCGGTGACTCTTCCCTTTTCAACTTTGCGATACGGGGTCTCGAGGAAACCGTATTTGTTGATGCGGGCAAAGGTCGCCATGGAGGTTATCAAACCGATGTTCGGACCTTCTGGCGTCTCGATCGGACACATACGACCGTAGTGGGTGTGATGCACGTCGCGGACTTCGAATCCGGCGCGTTCGCGCGTCAAACCACCCGGGCCGAGGGCCGACAGGCGGCGCTTGTGGGTCAATTCGGACAGAGGATTGGTCTGATCCATGAACTGAGAAAGCTGGGACGAACCGAAGAACGTCTCGATCACCGATGAGACCGTTCGAGCGTTCACCAGCAACTGGGGCGTCACGTTTTCCTGATCCTTCAGGGACAGACGCTCACGAATCGTTCGGGCAACGCGGGAAAGTCCGACTGAGAATAGGTTGGCCAGCAGTTCGCCGACCGTACGGGCGCGGCGGTTGCCAAGATGATCGATATCATCGGTGAAACCATCGTCGTTACGGAGACCGACCAGATACTTGGTGATCGCCACGATATCCATCGGGTCAAACACGGTCTTATCCAGCGGGATATTGAGTCCCAGACGCTGGTTGATCATGTACCGGCCAACTTCGCCGAGATCATACCGCTTGTTGTTGAAGAACAGCTTCTCCAACAGCGCTTCTGCCATATCGAGCGTCGGATTTTCACCCGGACGTACCAGGGCGTAGATGCGCATGAGCGCATCTTCGCGTGAATGGGTCGCATCCTTGCGAAGCGTATTGAGAATGACGTGGATGAACTTCTTGTCGCCCGGAGGGACGATCAGAACCGAGCGCTGACCTTTTTCGGCGATCTTTTCGATCATGTCTTCGGTGAGCGGCTCGCCGGCGTTGAACAGAATTTCGCCGGTTTCCTTGTCGATCACCGATTCAGCCAGGAAAGCGCCATCGATGTCTTTGGCTTTCTTACCGGACAGGGTGAACTTCTCGGTCTTGTAGAACTGGTTGACGATGTCTTCGTCGCTTGAAAAGCCGAGAGCGCGGAGAAGCATGGTAATCGGTAGTTTACGCTTGGAATCAATGTACACGAACATGATGTCATTGATGTCCAGGCTGAATTCCACCCAGCTTCCGCGATACGGAATAACGCGTGCGGAGAACAGCTTCTTGCCGTTGGGGTGGATTTCTTCGTCGAACGAAACGCCGGGGCTCCGGTGCAGCTGGGAAACGATAACGCGCTCGGCACCGTTGATGATAAACGTGCCCCACTCAGTGATGAGGGGCAATTCGCCCAGGTAGACGTCCTGTTCGATAATATCTTTGATTTCCTTCTGCGCGCCTTCCCCCTGTCTCGTTACCAGTCGCATGGTAACCTTGAGGGGTGCGGCGAAGGTCATGTTGCGTTCGCGACATTCGTCGATGCTGTATCGGGTGGGGCCGAGGTGGAACTGGACATACTCCAGCGAGTAATTCTCGTGGATGTCGGTTACCGGAAAGACCTCCTGAAAGATTTGCTGGAGACCCCGGGATTGGCGCTTGGAGGGAGCTATGTTCGCCTGGAGAAAGTCCTCATAGGACTTGAGCTGGACCTCCAAAAAATTGGGCATGTCCGTCGCGTCGGGGATCGACGCGTAATTTTTGCGTGTGATCATTCCTGATCGGGCCAAGACGGTACCCTCCTAAAAGCAGAGAACGCCCCATGCGAACAAGCACTGCCTGCTCGGGGCTGAAACTCCGGTATTATGTTGCTCAATACGGTCTGGTGATCCTGTCATCTATTCCATTGATCTCCCCAAGCACAGTGCTTGTCAGGGGAGCCGCTACATGCAGTCAATCAACCAATTTCAAAGAACACGGCTGGGAAATTTTGGCAATCTGCCTCGTTGTAAAGTATATGGTGTGTAACCGGTCGGGAGTCCCATGGTTCCCGACCGGCACAAAACATGCTTACTTGATTTCGATCGTTGCGCCGACTTCTTCAAGCTTCGCCTTGGCGGCATCCGCTTCAGCTTTGGACACGCCTTCTTTGACTTTCGCCGGAGCGCCATCGACCAGGTCTTTGGCTTCCTTCAATCCAAGGCTAGTCAGCTCGCGCACGACCTTAATAACCTGGATCTTCTTGTCACCGGCACTGGTCAGCATGACCGTAAATTCTGTCTGCTCTTCAGCGACCGCAGCGGCACCACCGCCGGCGGGCATCATTCCACCCATCATAACAGGCGCGGCAGCAGTCACACCGAACTTGCTCTGGATGGCTTTCGACAAATCAGCGAGATCCATCGCGCTTAGGCCGGCGATTTTCTCGACGATTTCTTCAATTACTGCATTGGACACGGTAATCACCTCACTACTATGAATAACACGTTTCGAATTCTCTTCTTCTATCTTCTCAGTTTCCGGTACCCAAACGGTGAGACGATGCCGTTTAGAAGCATGGGCCGGAGAACCGCTTCATCGTCTCGGCTCTATTCTCAGGCGGCTCCCTTTTTCTTCTCGGCGAGCGCATCCACGGTGCGGACCAGATCGACAAAGACGGCGTCGACCGCGCTGACGAGGTTGGAAAGCGGGGCTTCCACTGCCGACACGATCATCGACAACAGAACTTCCTTCGACGGCAGATCGGCGAGGCGGCCGATATCGGCAGCACCGTGAATCTGCGAATCAACGACAAACGCCTTGATGCGGGGAAGCTGCTTATCCTTGAACGAATCGTTCAGGATTTTGGCAGCCGCCGCCGGATCCTTAAGAGCAAACGCTACCGCGGTCGGGCCCTTGAAATGGACGTCGAGCTGCGGAGCGCCGGCTTCTTTGGCCGCCAGTTTGAACAGGGTGTTCTTGGCGACGACAAAGCGGACGTTACTTTCTCTCAGGCTTTTACGCAGGTTGCTGATGTCGGCGACATTCAGCCCCTGATAGTCCGTAACGAAGAAGGACTTGGCCTGGGTAAACGCCTCCTTGAGTTCGGCGACGTTTTCGATTTTCTCTGGCTTCGGCATTACAGTCTCCTCTTCACTACTTCTTCAATGCCGCGGTCAATTCGCTCTGGTCGAGCTTGATGCCGGGGCTCATGGTGGTGCAGATCGAGGCGGACAGCAGATACGAGCCCTTGGCCGTTGCCGGCTTGGCGCGCATAATGGCGTCGACAAACGACGTTACGTTTTCGACAATCTGCTCTTCCCCGAACGATATCTTACCAACCGACACGGCCACGTTGGCCTGCTTGTCGATACGGAATTCAATTCGACCGCCGCGCAGCTCCTTCACCGTACGGGCGACATCCATCGTCACCGTACCGGTCTTGGGATTCGGCATCAAGCCGCGCGGACCGAGAATCTTACCGAGCTGGCCGAGTACCCGCATCATATCCGGGGTAGCGACCGCTACGTCAAAATCAGTCCAGCCGCCTTTGACCTTTTCGGCCAGATCTTCAGCGCCGACAAAGTCAGCACCCGCATCGCGGGCTTCCTGCGCCTTGTCACCCTGGGCGAACACCGCCACGCGCACCGTCTTACCGGTACCGTGCGGAAGTGCGACCGTGCCGCGAACCATCTGGTCGGCATGCTTCGGATCTACTCCGAGACGCACGGCGACTTCGACCGATTCGTCAAATTTGCTGTACTTGTTTTCCTTCAGAAGCTTGACCGCTTCGACCAGTGGATACCGCTTGCGACGGTCCACTTTCTCACGGAAAGCCTGATACTTTTTAGAATGGTTCATAAGCTCCTATTCTCCCTGGAGCCGGCCAAGGCCGCCCAGGTGGTAACGAACAGTAACCCCGACTACTCGGGGAGTTATCTCGTAATGTCGATGCCCATCGAGCGCGCGGTACCTTCGACCATGCGAATGGCCGCTTCCACCGATGCTGCGTTGAGATCCGCCATTTTCGTTTCGGCGATCTGCTTGACCTGCTCGGCCGTGACTCGCCCGACTTTGTCTTTGTTCGGAATTTTCGAGCCGCTTTCGATTTTCGCCGCCATTTTGAGCAGCGTCGAAGCCGGAGGGGTCTTGGTAACAAACGTAAACGACTTGTCTGAATACACGGTGATGATCACCGGCGTCAGAACGCCGCTTCCGCCCTGCGTCTTGGCGTTAAACGCCTTGCAGAACTCCATGATATTGACGCCGCGCTGACCGAGCGCGGGACCTACCGGCGGGGCCGGATTGGCCTGACCCGCGGGAATCTGGAGTTTGACGAATGCTGTGACTTTCTTTGCCACTGTTCTCTATTCTCCAATCAAGTGCTAATCGTCACGCTTTGGCTTTTACCAACTCAACCTGCAGATAATCAAGCTCTACAGGAGTCGGTCGTCCGAAGATCGAGACCATGACTTTGACCTTCCGACGTTCCATATTTACTTCGCTTACCGTTCCGGAGAAGTCCATAAACGGACCGTCCTTCACTTTGACCGGATCGCCGGCATGGAACGGCACATCGGCCACTTCCTCCGTGCGACTCCGATCGATCTGACCGACAATGCGCTCGACTTCTTCCAACTTCAACGGCTGCGGCTTTCCCGCGGCGCCGACAAAATTGGTGATCCCGGGCGTATTGACGACCAGATTCTGGGTCTCCTTGTCGAGATCCATCTCAATGATGATGTAGCTGGGGAGGAACTTCTTGGTCGAAGTTGCCCGCTTACCCTGCTTCATCTCCGTCACCTGCTCGGTAGGGATCAGGATTTGACCGAATTTGTCCTGAAGACCGGCATTGACGACCGCCGACTCAAGGTACCGCTTGGCCTTCTGCTCGTGACCCGAATAGGTGTGCGCGACATACCACCGAAGCGGCATTTATCCTCCCTGACCCGCTGAAGTGAAAATCATCTTCACCAACGAAGAAAGAGCCCAATCTACGATTCCGATAAAGACCGCAATAATCAGCGAAGTCACGATGACCACCACTGTCGACCCTATCAGTTCATCTTTTGTCGGCCACGTCATCTTGCGAAGTTCGCCGGCCGTCTCTTTCAGATACTTCTGTAATTTTTCCCACATATTTGGGCTCATTACCTTTGTCGTATCGGCAACCCGGGGCTGCCCACATTATTAATCGTTTCTGTCGCCGGAGCCTGAATCGAACCAGTATCCGCCTGAGAGTCCATCAAGGTCCAGACAGATCTGGCAGGCCAGGAGGGATTCGAACCCCCAACATCCGGTTTTGGAGACCGGCGCTCTACCAGTTCGAGCTACTGGCCTACAACTCTCTTAGCGAGTCTCCTTGTGCACCGTATGCTTATTGCAATGCGGGCAAAACTTCTTGTACTCTACGCGTTCCGGATGAAGACGCTTGTTCTTCATCGTATCGTAATTGCGGTTCTTGCAATCACCGCACGCCAATGTCGCTCTATCTCGGGGCACAGTAGCACCAGTCCAGTCTAAATAGTTTCTATTCTATGATCTCGCCAATGACGCCGGCACCGATAGTACGGCCACCTTCGCGAATTGCAAAGCGAAGCTCTTTCTCCATCGCGATCGGCATGATCAACTCGATCTCCATCGTCGTGTTGTCACCAGGCATCACCATTTCGATGCCGTCAGGCAACTTCGTCACACCCGTGACGTCTGTCGTACGGAAGTAAAACTGCGGACGATACCCGTTAAAGAACGGAGTATGACGACCACCTTCTTCTTTCGTCAACACGTATACTTCAGCTTTGAATTTCTTGTGAGGCTTCACGCTCCCCGTGGCAGCCAGAACCATCCCGCGCTCGAGATCTTCCTTTTCAATACCGCGAAGCAAAAGACCGACGTTGTCGCCCGCACGAGCTTCATCAAGAAGCTTGCGGAACATTTCAACACCCGTCACCACTGTCTTGCGAGTATCGCGCATCCCGACAACTTCAACTTCCTGACCCTGCTTGATGATACCGCGTTCCACACGACCGGTACCCACCGTACCGCGGCCCGTGATCGAAAACACGTCTTCAATCGGCATCAGGAACGGCTTCTCCGTCTCGCGCTTCGGCTCAGGGATATACGTATCACACGCCGCTACCAGATCGATGATCGGCTTGAACACCGGATCCTGAGGATTGAACGTGCCCGTCGCACCGGCTACCATCGCCTGCAATGCAGAACCGCGAATGATCGGTATATCGTCACCCGGGAACTTATACGACGTCAACAGATCGCGAACCTCCAGTTCAACCAGATCCAGCAGCTCCGGATCATCAACCATGTCCACCTTGTTCATGAACACGATGATAAACGGCACACCCACCTGACGAGCCAGAAGGATGTGTTCACGAGTCTGAGGCATCGGACCGTCGGCCGCTGATACCACCAGAATCGCACCGTCCATCTGGGCGGCGCCCGTGATCATGTTCTTCACATAGTCAGCGTGACCGGGACAGTCCACGTGAGCATAGTGACGCTTCGAAGACTCATACTCTACGTGAGCGGTCGCAATCGTAATCCCACGTTCACGCTCTTCAGGAGCGTTGTCAATCGAATCAAACGTACGAACCGCCGAGCCCGTCAACTTCGACATCACCATCGTGATCGCCGCCGTCAACGTCGTCTTGCCATGATCCACGTGACCAATTGTCCCCACGTTTACGTGAGGCTTCGAACGTACAAATTTCTCCTTCGCCATCGTCAGGCTCCTCTATTACGTACAAACAAGCCCAGAACCAGGATTGAACTGGTGACCTCATCCTTACCAAGGATGTGCTCTACCAACTGAGCTATCTGGGCCTTTCAATTAACTTTATGCTAACGTCAAGCCAGAAAACACCCATAGAAAGGCATACCTGCCCCTTGGGTGAACCCGGAAAATATCGGACCCAGACCACAGTGTCAAGGGCTTTTTTTGATGTGGGATAAGAGGATAGTGGAAAATTGATAAATTGTTCGCTTTACCGGCCCGATTGCCCTCCCGGAGCCGGCATAGTCAGGTTAAGTCGTTTGAAATAAAAGAGTTGGTTCAGTGGGTGCCGTTGAGGTGGTCGACCACTCGCCTGAGCGAGTCCATCGGCGGAACGCCGTTGCCGGCGCGGTCATGGTCGGAAATGGTCGTGTCAAACGGCATAATGTAGTAACGACCAAACCGGTCCTGGCCATACTGGGTGCCATACCGCTGCCGCACGCCGCTGGCGACCAGGTACTTGTCGAGGCTGGTGGCAGCCAGATATTTGGCTGAATCGAACCCCTTGCGGGAGGCCTCGACCGCCATGAAATATGCCAGCATGAAATTCTCTTTGCAGGTTGCGGTGTCAGTTGACTGCAAGACGACCGCGGCATGGTAGAGGTCAGTCGGCTCTACGAGAAGCGACTGAGCCAAAAACTGATACACCATTTGACGCTCTTTGATGCTCTTTCCCCGGATCACTTCATCCGAGACGCCGCTCTTGAGACTGGCCTCCTGGTCCTTGATAATGGTGATCAATTCAGCCGACACAGGGGAATCACGGCGCTTGAGCTGATCAGCTTTGCGCTCCACGCAACCGGTCAAAATAAGTATAAAAGTGAAGAGAAAGAGAAGAAGTGAGCTATTACCTGTTCGGTACGACATCGGTGCGATCAATCATCCTGAAGATCAAGAAATTAAAGCGGGAGACGAGGTTCGAACTCGCGACCAACAGCTTGGAAGGCTGTGACTCTACCAACTGAGTTACTCCCGCTTTTCAACACACCCCGGGGAGCTGTTAGCGCTGCCAGGGGACATCCATATCGGCGGCTGAAATAGCCAATTTGTCCGATTGAAGTCAAGCATAAACTGACTCGATCCACCATCAGAGTCGCGCACCTGTGGCCGGATTGCCCTATTTCTTCATTTCCTTCAAGCGGTCCTGAGCATTGTCTGCCTCAATCGTTCTCGGAAATTGCTTAACAACTTTATCAAACGCCTTGCGGGCCTGCTGGTTCTTTTTGAGTTCCTGATAGCACCGGCCGACTTTGTACAGGGCCTGCGGCAATTTCGGCGATGCCGGATAGGTGGTGCTGAAATTCTCCAGACTGTCCAGCGCCTCCTGAAAACGCGTCAGCGAAAACAGGCACTCTCCCATCCAGTACCGGGCGTCTGGAACCTGTATGGCGTTCGGACAGGTGGCAACAAATTCCGCGAATTGCGCCAGCGCCGTTTCGAACTTGCCGCCGCGCATGATCGCAAAGGTGGCGTCATAGAGCGTGTCACAGTCATGCGAGACCTGCGTAGTTGAATCCGGTACGTCAGGGATCGGCGGGGTAGTCTTGGGAATCACCTGTCGATTGGTCAGCTGGTCGATCTTGGCCGTGAGGTCCTGGTAGGCCGTCAGCAGCTGGGCGATCTCCTTCTGGAGTTCCGCGATAGAGATGTGAAGATCGTTTCGGAGAAGCCTGTTGGCTTCCGCTTCGGCCGTTGTAATGGAATCCAGGCGATTGATCTGTTTGCGGG
>JBATNE010000159.1:0-37382 GCA_049290195.1 Candidatus Zixiibacteriota bacterium | reverse complement strand
GCTCTATGCCGAGCTCACTTATTTCATCCAAGAACAAAGTACCGCCGTCCGCTAGCTCGAATTTCCCTTTCTTGTCTTTTACCGCACCGGTAAAAGCGCCTCTGACATGGCCAAATAGCTCTGATTCCAAGAGCTCCTTTGGAATCGCCGCACAGTTAACGGCCACAAACTCCCGGTCCTTCCGGTTGCTCTGTCGGTGTAGCGATCGTGCCACAAGTTCCTTTCCGGTGCCCGATTCGCCTGTGATCAGAATGGTGGCGTCCGAAGGAGCCACCTTTTCTATGAGGCAGACCAATTGTTTGAGCGACGGCGAGACTCCCACCATCTGTTTAGTCAGACCAACTCCGGTCAGTTGCTCTTTCAAGAGCTTGTTTTCGTCTTCAAGTCGTTTGAATTTGATTGCCTTCTCTATCGTTACGAAGAGATGGTCATCGTCAAAGGGTTTGGTGAGATAGTCAAAGGCACCAAGCTTTACGGCGGCGACTGCCTGGGAAACCTCCGCGTACGCTGTCATCAGGATAACCTCAATGTCCGGCTGGACCTTTTTCGCCTGTTTGAGTAGTCCCAGTCCATTCAGCTTGGGCATCTTCATATCGGACAAAAGCAGATCAAATCGGTTTTCGCGGAGAGCCGAAAGGGCTTCTTCACCGTCCGCGGTGGCGGTTACTTCATAACCGCGCTGTTTCAGCTTGAACTGAATGATCTTCCGTAAAGCCGCGTCATCGTCTGCCAAAAGGATATTCATTCCCATGGTTATTCCTTTAACTCCGGGAGGGTAACGTATACCCGGGTGCCTTTTTGCGGTTGACTGGCTAATTCTATATGCCCATCATGATTCTCAACTATTGATTTCACAATCGACAGACCCAGACCGGTCCCAGTCGTCTTAGTGGTAAAGAAGGGGTCAAAGGCCTGTTCCAATTCTGCGGGAGCCATTCCTTTGCCTGAATCGGAAATCGATAGCATAATTCCCTTTGAATTGCACCGTGTCAAGCTGATGACGATAGTGTCTCCCGCCTGACACGCTTCAATAGCATTGATGAGGAGATTTAGCACGACTTGATGCAATTGTTCCTGATCGCCCAGAACTTGGACTCCGCGGTCAATCGACGTTTGGAACTGCACGTCAGCCTTTGAGACCTGAGGCTCCAATTGTCTCAGACTGTTGTCCAATGACGCCGACAGATCAAGGCGCTGTTTTTTGGCTTCCTTCGGTCGCGCAAACTCCAGGAACTCGGAGATAGTGGTGTCAATTCGCTTCACTTCCTTGAGACCGATATCGCGGAAATCGTCTCGAACTGGTTTGGCTACTCTTTCATCGCCGATTATTTCAAGCGCTCCCTTGATGGAAGCGAGAGGATTCTTGATTTCGTGGGCTACACCAGCGGCCATTTGACCGACAAGCGAAAGTCGCTCGCTTCGCTCAAGCTGAAGAAGAGTCGTCTCGTGTCTTTGTCGAACCTGAGAGTCACGATCGATCAACGCGCCCACGAGTATTCCAATAGCATAGTAGAAGAACAGTTCTACGAGTTCCAAAGACAATTGATGCACTTCAGCGGTCGAGTCGAACAAGTAGGGAAGTATTAGGAGTGATATGGCAGTTGCGCTATAGATGCCGCCGCGCAATCCGAACCACGATGCCGCGACTACTATGGGGATGTAGCAAAACCTGCTGTGAAGCCCATGAATCCAGTGGATGTGACCAAACAGCCATTCGGTCAGCCAACCATAGTGAATCGCGATGGTCAGACCAGTGATTATAACCAAAATGACCAGCTTCACACGCGTGTCACGCATGACCTCGGAATATTTGGGCATCGGTGTCATGGCCCCTGCTATAGTAATTGACGTGCCAAATGGTCAATAGATCAAATATCAGTCACATTGGGGTCACTCAACGTACAGCCGTTGAATACATTAGAAACTTGAACTCGGAGTGTCCTCTCGACAATACATCGGGCTTCTCAATGGAGATGCTGAAGAATACCGGCGAATATTCTTCAATTTCCAACAGTATTGTCCAAAGCTATTGCACTCCCGACTCAAAAATATCAAAAACCTACAGTGTAACAGCCACTTACGTGGGTCTGAATATCCTGGCACACTTTTTGTTACGAATATTGATACGAGCGACTATCTAGAATTAACGGAGAAGATAGGAAAGGAGACGAAACATGAAAATCAGCCCACTTGCGTGGTCACTTGCAATCGTCGGGTCTATATCGATGTCCGCCCTGGCGGGCGATTCAAAGAATGGGGAAATTGACAACCAGTATCCGACTTTGGCTCCACAGACACGATGCCCGGTGATGGGTGGCAAAATTGACTCCGCTTACTACACTGATATACAGGGCCAGCGAATCTATCATTGTTGCAACGGTTGTTCAACTAAGTTGACTGACGATCCTGACACTTACTTAAAGAAAGCGGCTACCGAAGGCGTGTTATTCGAGAATATCCAGACAAAATGCCCGGTGAACGGCAAACCGATCGACAGGACCATCTTTGTCGACTATCAGGGGAGACGTGTCTATTTTGCCAAAGAAAAGTGTATGGACAAATTTGCCAAGGACCCGGCAAAGTACTTGGCCAAGTTGGACAAGCAGACACACGAGCATGATAAGGATAACGCGAAGGAAAACCATGATTCGCATCAGGGTGGTCACGGCGGCCATGGCGGCGGGTGTGGAATGTGATTGACATAGGGCACACGGCGGGACTCGCACACCGAGAGTAGCAACGTTTCAGAGCTAGGGTGTTGTCGCTTCCTCCCCCTCCGACGACTCCGTCCTGAAACATCGGACGAGCCCGCTGTGTGACTCCTTGAGAGTGCGAAAGAGGATTCGGCAAACACTAAACAGGGATTGGGCAAATGAAAACTTCTACAATAGTGAGCGTTGTGCTGTGCGCAGGACTAGTCGTAGCGCTGATAAGTGGTTGTAGCAAATCCACCAATGATTCGACAAATAATCTCAACACTGACGGTGTACGACCGCTAACTTTGCGGGTGTCCCCGGCTAACGGCGTAACGGGAGTTCCGATGGATGCCCGGATCGGCATCAAATTCAGCGCTTCTATGGACACTCTGTCAGTGATGACAAGACTCTATTTCGCCGGCGGTTCGAGCATGCAGATGTGGATGGACAGCATGAATCATTCGGGAGGCGGGGAACACGAGGCGCACCACGCGGATGTTGGCCGAATGATGACGCTGATGGACTCGTTGCAGTTTCCGGGCCATTTCGCATGGAACGAGACTTTGGACAGCTGTACTTTTGTTCCCGACAGTCTCATGATGCCGGGTACCAGTCACATGATTTATATGGATGCAGGCATGATGTCCGGAGACGGTATGACGATGGAAATGGATAAGGATGGCGCTAGTGAGGCCATGCAATTTCATTTCACCACTGCGCCATAGTACAGTACAGATTCCCCCCAAGTGCGGAAGATCTGCCGGCGCATCTAGACCAAGAAAAGTCGGTGGACTTCCGCACTCCCGCCTCACCTCACTCGCGGGGATGTCCCCACACCGGAAATCACCCTTAACTTGAACTGCTCCCGATCAAGGCAAGAGCCGCCCATAGTCGATTTTTTGCCTCACCTGGTAAGGCGGCCAAGGCGGATTTTGTTTCGGGACTAACTACGCTGAACATCACCTCTGGATCCAGAATACTTACGGCGACGGATTCACCTACTTCTCGGATCACGATGTTGCAGGGAAGCAACAGGCCGATCAATTTGTCTGCTTGTAGCGCCTGATATGCGAGTTGAGGGTTACATGCCCCGAGGATCTGATACGGTTCAAACTCGACATCAATCTTTTCCTTCAGCGTCTTTTGGACATCGATTTCAGTCAGAATCCCAAATCCCTGCGTTTTTAGGGCGTTGACGACCTTCGCCTTGATCTCTTCGAAGCTTCCCTTTACTCTAATCTCTTTTCCAAAACCAGCCATTTGCATATTCCTCGCTTTGATAATACTCTGAATCCTGCCTGTGACAACACTTTGCTAAAACGCGAAGTCATAGGTCAACAGGGCTTGGGTGTCATAATCGCGATCGTCAAGAATCGCCGCTTGAAAACCAACGCCGATTGCGGAACGATCATTGATCTTGAATTTGAGTGCCGGCATGAGATAGGCCGTTGTCATTTCCTTGTCGGTCTCACCTCTTAATTCAAGAATGGGGTAGAGGGATTCACTCGCTCGGAAAACAAAGGCGTTTTCAAATTCGGCCATCTTGTCCTTCGGATCGTAATGGATATTGCCGTCCCACACCATAAAATTGCGGGCGGTAAGACGCGCTGAAGCTCCGAAAAGTCCCTTGTATTGCTCGCTGTTTACCATCCCGGTCGGCACACTGAGCTGGCCGAACACTGCCACACCATTGTGCGACTCTTTATCGGCTACAACAGTGTACTGTAACATGATCTCAGAGAATTCCTCATATTTGATTCCATCGGCCCGCAGATGAAGCCCAAGCCTCTTGAACAGAGCTGTTTCAATATGCACCGCAAAGTCGCCTTGTGTCATACCATCTGTTCCGTCCATCCCATTCATTCTGGTTCTATACCCGGTGACTCGAAGGCTTACTTCTCCCACCGGGTCGGGAAGGCTCATATGCGCTAGAAATGGATGTACAAACATGTCCTCCATTGTCATATTAGACATGCCGTTCTCAGTCGTCTGCTGGGCGAAGCCCGGCATTGCCGAGACGCAAAGAGCAACGGCCAAGACTGCCATCAACTGCATAACGTATTTCATTTCACTCTCTCCTTGTATGATTTGTGCGGACAAGCACTTCTATTTCCTGGACAGCTTGTTAATCGCGACGACCAGCAAGACCACAACCAATGCGCCGATCACCACCCAAAACCACATTCCTCCGCCTCCCCATCCACTCATCCAACCGTCTGTATGGTTCACCTGTAAAGAGCCTTTCGTTGCGCTACGACCGGCCCACTACCGGACGATCCAGGTCGTGAGCGGAGACAGCGATTTTATAGGATCTATCTGACCATTAATGACGCAGTATACCTTGATAAGGTTGTCGTTCAATAGATCGAAGGATTGAAAATGGGACTAGCCCGTGAAATCAAGTAGGAACAATTGCCGAAATGCGAGCCCGCACGGGTCCAAAAGAAAACAGCTACTCAACGGTGATTTAGGGACCTGATGTTGAGTAATTCTATGCGATTTTGAACAATACTACTCAACAATGTCCATCATATACTTTCAAAACTGACAATAAGTAGATCGTGCAGTGCTACCAACATATTGGTATCTCATGCATTAAGATGACATTAAAGACGTTCGTGTGTCTCGGCATGCAAGTTGCATGCTAGCTGGTTGTGGTCGTTGGATCACACACAAAGGAGTCAAATGCCATGAAAATGTTTCTACGGATTGCAATAGTCGCACTGGTTGGCTTCGCTACTAACGCGGTATCCAGGCCCCAGACTCGCATCCACCCGGGGCAAACCACCGCAATGCACATCGGTCCCGCGGAAACACTACCGCGATCAAATGATTCCGCGGAGCGATTCGAGTTTACCGCCTCCCAAAATTACCCTAACCCATTTAGGGTTGAAACGACGATCAGCTATGTTTTGTCGACTAAGTCCTTTGTCGAAATCACTATCTACGACGCCCGTGGTACGCGAGTCAGAACGCTGGTTAGCCAGAATGAGAATGCGGGAACTCATAACGTAATGTGGGACGGTAAAGATCATTGGGGGCAGGTTGTGGCTTACGGAAACTACTATTACCGAGCCGTCGCAGGGGATTTCCATATATCAAGAAGAATGCAATTGGTCAAATAGGAATAACATTGTGACAACCTAATGATGCGAACGGAGGAACAGAATGAAACGGACCCTGATAGTTTTAGGAATTGTCGCCGTATTGCTTCTCGCTTACGGCGTGCTGTTTTTTGAGTCGGCGAAAGCCGGGTGCGGCGGAAGTAGCGGTTGCGGCATGTCCCACGAAAAACCTCAACAAACAGCCGCTAGGGACGCGCAACCTGGACAATACACCTGTCCGATGCACCCCGAGGTAATTTCGGACAAGCCGGGGAAATGCCCCAAGTGTGGAATGAATCTTGAAAAGGTGAAAGGACAGGCCAGTGACCAGTCCGAAATGACTGACGACATGGCGGCACAATGCCAGCAGGTTGTCGACGAATTTACGGAACTTCAGGATCACTTTGAAATGATGATGAAGTTGACGGATGTCGAAGATCTGGCTCCTGCGATGGTCAAGCACCGAGAGATGATGGCTCAGTTTGCAAGCGATTTGGCCAAGCATCAGGATGCGTGCCGTCAGATGGCCGGTGTGATGGACGAGAAGAATTCGTCCGGTTCGGATCATTCAACGCACGGACACTAACCGCTTACGCGTTTCGTGGTCCGATGGAAGTTTTGCAACATAGTAGAGGTGATACGATGCCTATTGGGCAAAAGAATCTTCATTTCTCGCTTTGCATGAAATATGAGGATGCGCTCAAAGCCGTCAGAATAGGTCTTGTCCGCAACGGCTTTGGGATCGTGGAACGTCACGATGGCAGGGCGAAAACCGACTCCAATGCAGCCTATGCGCCCGGCCGCTTTCACGAATTTACAGTCTTTGAGGGAGAACAGGACCGGGTCCAGGCAACCTCCCTTGGTTCTGCGGATTCACTGCCGCGGGTTGTCGTTTGTGCCAGCCATGGAGGATTCGCCGAAGTATTCTTGCGCCAAGCCAAGGATGAAGTCGATTCGTCTGTTTTGGATTCATCCCTTCGGATGGCCAGAGCGATGTTAGACGCAGGGAAATCCGCATTTCTGCCGCGTGAAATCGACCCCAATGGGAGTGACTTGTCCGACTTGCCGAGGCTCAGAGAATAGAATAAGAACTGCAATAGTGACTTTGTTCGGAGGTAGTTATGAAAGAACAGATCGGAGAAACAGCAGGAAAGGTGTGGCAAGCGCTCTCGGAGCATGGAGAGTTAGATCTTGCTCGCTTGATGAAGCTTGTCCATGAAGACGAGAAGGCAGTGCATCAAGCTCTCGGATGGCTGGCACGGGAAGAGAAGATCGATATCCACCTAAAGGGGAATAAGACCACGATATCACTTGTTTAGTTCCGTCCCTTCGGATTTGGTGGTTTGCAGTGACTGGCGCCACATGTTATCCTAGATACGTTGTGCCCATATTTATCCGTGCGGCGATCGTGTCGGCTTGGGGAGAAGACGGTTTGCCAACACGGCACAAGAGTTTGCGCTCACGCCTTGGTCGGATAGGAACAGAGCGTGGATCATAAACGGAGAAGAAATCGCTCGGAGTAGGAGTGCGCATGAATCCAGGAAACGACATCGATGTTGTCTGCGGCATGACGGTCAAACCCGATTCGCCTCATCGGTTTGACTACGAAGGGAACACGCACCTGTTCTGCAGTGCCGGATGTCAAAAGAAATTCAGCGCCAATCCGGGCCAGTATCTCTCGCCATCAAAACCGATTCCGGATGTTTCACCTAAGCGGCAACCCCTCACTTCGGTTGATTCCGCGGAGCCGGTCCCTCCAGCCCAAGCCAAGCAGAAGACGGAATGGACCTGTCCAATGCACCCGGAGATCATGCGGACTGAACCAGGATCATGCCCCATTTGTGGAATGGCGCTGGAGCCCCGAACAGTATCCTCTGGCATTCAAGAGAATCCCGAGCTGGTCGATATGACCAGACGCTTCTGGGCGAGCACCGTACTAACTATTCCGCTACTTGTGCTTGCCATGGGCGAATTCCTGCCCGGACAGCCGTTCAATCGCCTGATGTCGCATTCCCTGATGAGCTGGCTCAAGCTGGCCCTTGCTTCTCCCGTAGTCCTGTGGGGCGGTTGGCCGTTTTTCGAGAGGTTTTGGCTGTCACTGCGAAACCGAAGCTTAAACATGTTTACCCTCATTGGCCTCGGTGTGGCGGTCGCCTATGTCTACAGTCTTTTGGCTGTCATAGCCCCGACTATTTTCCCCGAGTCATTTCGGATGGAGTCAGGGGCGGTGGCCGACTACTTTGAAGCGGCGGCGGTTATCGTAACCCTGGTGTTACTGGGGCAGGTAATGGAACTCCGTGCCCGAAGCCAGACAAGCAGTGCGATTCGCGCGTTACTTGATCTGGCGCCGAAAACGGCTAGGCGCGTCAAAGAAGATGGCTCCGACGAGGATATATCGTTAGATATGGTCCACACTGGAGACCGACTGCGAGTGCGGCCCGGCGAGAAGGTGCCGGTTGACGGGGTTGTCGTAGATGGAACCAGTTCCGTCGACGAGTCGATGGTTACCGGCGAGTCTATTCCGGTCGCCAAAACAACAGGGGACAAGGTGATCGGCGCAACTATCAACGGGACCGGTTCCTTTGTCATGCGAGCTGAAAAGGTAGGTGCGGACACCCTCCTGTCCCGCATAGTTCAGATGGTCTCCGAAGCACAGCGGAGCCGGGCGCCAATTCAAGGGCTGGCGGACAAAGTTTCCGCGTACTTTGTTCCTGCCGTAGTCTTTGTAGCTATCGGAACGTTTGTCCTCTGGTCACTAATCGGGCCAGATCCCAAGCTGGCTCACGCTCTCATAAACGCTGTGGCAGTACTCATTATTGCCTGTCCGTGTGCTCTTGGTTTAGCCACCCCAATGTCGATTATGGTGGCCTCAGGCAAAGGGGCCTTGGTCGGAGTGCTGTTTAGAAACGCTGAGGCCATTGAAACTCTACGCAAGGTCGACACGCTCGTTGTCGACAAAACCGGTACGTTGACACAAGGGAAACCGCGTCTCGTGACCGTGCATGCCGTCGCGGGTTGGACTGAAGAACAGATACTCTCCTATGCGGCGGGTCTCGAGAAAAACAGCGAACACCCGCTGGCCGCGGCCATTCTGGCCGGCGCAAGTGAGCGAAAGGTATCCCCCGCCAATGTCAAGTCATTTCGTTCAATCACCGGCAAAGGTGTGGCTGGCGAGGCTAACGGCTCGGCAATTGCTTTAGGCAACGCTCAGCTTCTAAACGATCTCGGCATCGCAGTGGGTGATCTGGCAGGCATTGTCGATCAGCGGCAGTCTGAGGGGCAGACTGTGATGCTAGTCGCTGTAGACAAGCGCATTGCCGGATTCCTGGGGGTCGCTGACCCGATCAAAGAAACCACTGCCCAAGCGATCAAGCAGTTACATGCGGATGGTATCAAAATTGTTATGCTCACTGGTGATAATCGCAAAACAGCCCAGGCGGTCGCGACGAAACTCGGTATCGATGAGGTAATGGCAGAAGTGCTTCCGGATCAGAAGGCCAATGTCATCAAGTCGTTTCAGGAGAAGGGACGATTTGTGGCTATGGCCGGGGACGGAATTAACGACGCACCGGCTCTTGCTCAAGCCCAAGTAGGAATCGCCATGGGGACCGGAACCGATGTGGCAATGGAAAGCGCCGGAGTGACTCTCGTTAAAGGTGATCTGTTGGGAATTGTGCGGGCGCGCGCTCTCAGCCGGGGAACGATGCGTAACATCAAGCAAAATCTATTCTTCGCATTCATCTATAACACTCTCGGCGTGTCCATTGCGGCCGGGGTCCTTTACCCCGTCTTCGGTATCCTATTAAGTCCAATGATCGCGGCGGCGGCCATGAGTTTCAGCTCGGTATCAGTCATCTGGAATTCGCTCAGGTTGCGGGGTCTCAAGCTACAACCCTAAATTGTAGTCGATTAATGGGAGACCAGTTTGAGGAAAAGTCATTCATTCCGGGACCAAACTTGACAAAATCCGTCGACATTCTATCATAGCAGTGATCGACAGCGCAAAAGTGAAAGGAAGAACCGTATGAAGAAGCGAACGATTGAAGTATTCGTCGCCGGATGCCCCGTGTGTGATGAATCAGTGAAGCTCGTCAGAGCGATCGCATGCCCGAGTTGCGACGTCCAGATTCTCGACATGCGGACGGATAAGGAAGCGCAGGCGAAAGCCAGTCACTACGGAGTGAATCGAGTACCCACCGTAGTGGTAGATGGCAAAATGGCTGGTTGCTGCCAACAGGGCGGAATCGATGAGAACACACTCCGCTCCCTTGGCGTCGGCGTCACCCTGTAGTCATCAACCCCCGACGGGTCCCATAATACAAATAATTGGGCGATATTCAAGAAAACACCGGCCGCACTACACAGCCGGTGCTTCGTGCCAAATGACTGAGTAAGTCTGCTCTGACCACATCCTAGTGGGGATTTTGCATCGAGCCTTTCTCGGCCTCTTTCATCGTCAGTTTCATACCGCATTTGGTACAATCACCAGGCTTGTCGCTCGTGACCTCTGCGTGCATCGGACATGCGTACACCTGCTTGGCCGCATCTGCCGTCCCTTGAGTCTGCTTGATATCTTTCGCGGGGTAGAGGGACTCAATAGTCATAAGCTCAGCGTCCAGTTTGACGACCAAAGTTGCCACTTTGGCTGAGTCACCTGCATCACCGGCTTCATCAAGCAGTTTCGCCAGACTGGCCACACGGCTTACAGACTTTCCAAGCGAAGTTTTCTTCTCGGTGGGCAGAGCCGCGGACTTGGCCGGCAAGGCGGCTACTAGATCACGCACGGCAAATGCGTGGTGATGAACATCCGCAAGCTTTTTGGCGGCCAAAACCTCGTGCAGTTCCTTTTGGTGTTCTGCAACGGCGCCCCAAACCGCAGGGAGTGTCTTGGGGATTACGAGCTTCTCGGCCTTCGGCACGTGTTTTCCTTCTCCTTTACCCGGCTCCTCACCGGAAAACGCCAGTCCGGCATTGAAACTCCAGAGTAATAGAGCCGCCATCAAGGCTCTTACGAGAATGGTTCTTTTGGCTTTCATCGTTAATTCTCCTTATGTCAAATACATGGTTGTGATAGTGTCTATTGTACACACGGGCATGTCAGATCATTCCAATTCCTCCTTCGACTTTTGCGTCAAATAACGCTCAGCCGCCCTCCGTCCATAACGATAGAAAATTACCGGCGTGACGATCATGTCCAACAGGGTGGAACTCAGCAAGCCACCCAGTATGACTGTCGCGACCGGGTAAAGGATTTCCTTCCCAGGTTCGCCCTTCGCAAGGACAAGCGGGACGAGGGCCAGACCCGCGGTCAACGCCGTCATGAGGACCGGCACTAATCGCTCCAGAGAACCGCGAATGACCATTTCCTTTGAAAAGGACTCCCCTTCCTCTTTGAGCAGGTGAAGGTAGTGGGAGATCATCATGATTGTATTTCGCGAGGCAATTCCTGTCAGGGTGATAAAGCCGACCAGAGTGGCCACCGAGAACACACCTCCGGTCAGAAAAACCGCCGCGACACTTCCGATCATCGCCAGAGGTATGTTGATCAAGATCTGGCTCACAATCATCATCGACTTAAAGTGAGAGTACAGAACGAGGATCATTCCAACCAGGGAGAGTAGCGCAAGAAGCGCGATCTGGCGTGTGGCGGCTTGTTGACTCTCAAACTGACCCCCGTACGTCACAAAGTATCCGGTTGGAAGTATGACCTCGCTACTGATCTTCTGCTGCATTTCAGCTATAATGCCACCCAAGTCTCGACCGGCCGTATTACACGATACAACAATTCTGCGCTGGGCATTCTCCCGCGACACCATATTGGGACCCTTTGACTCAAGAACCGTCGCAAGGTTTTCAAGCGGGACCTTCACACCGGAGGGTGTATCGATCAGTGCATGCCGAATCGCGTCAAGATCCGATCTGTTTTCGTCAGCAAAGCGCACTACCACGTCATAAGTCCGCTGTCCTTCGAGAACCTGGGAGACAACCTTGCCGTTTAACGCCGTTTCGAGATACTCGGTAAATGCACCAGGTTGGACGCCGTATTTTAGCGCTTTGTCACGATCCACCTGGATCTTCACCTGTGGAATGAGCACCTGCTTCTCAATCTGCAAGTCCACCACACCCGGTATGGACTTCATGATCGCTTCAATCTCAGTGGCCTTGGAGCGCAACACGGCCAAATCAGTACCGAACAGTTTTACGGCAATTTGAGCACGCACGCCGGACAGCAAGTGATCCAGCCGATGCGAAATTGGTTGTCCGATATTGAGCGCAACACCCGGGAGCGGGGCCAGTTTCTGGCGTACATTGTTAAGCACCTCCTCGTGTTTACGATCTGACGGTTTGAAATCGACATCGATCTCGCTGTAATGAACTCCTTCCGCATGCTCATCCAATTCAGCTCGGCCGGTCCGTCGTCCAACCGTCACCACTTCCGGAACGCTCAAGATGAGCTTCTCAGCCAGGGTTCCCAGATTATTGGATTCGGAAAGAGAAGTCCCTGGAGCGGCAAGGAGATTGATAGTGGCGGTTCCCTCATTAAACGGAGGTAAGAATTCCGTGCCAAGCTGACTTACGGCCAATCCGGCAACCACTACCAAAATCAATGCTCCGGTCATCACCCATCTAGGGTGATTGAGCGTCGTCTCCAGTTGCTTTCGGTCGATCTTCTTAAGCCAGTGAACGAGAAACCCCTCTTTTCTCTCAATGAGTTTACCCTTTGGTAGCAAGTAGTAGCAGAGAATTGGAGTAACGGTCACCGAAACCAGCAAAGAAGCTATGATTGAGACGATATATGCTATCCCCAGCGGCGCGAAGAGGCGCCCCTCGATGCCGGAAAGAGAAAACAAGGGTATAAATACGAGAATCACGAGAATGGTCGCAAAGACGATGGAATTCCGAACCTCCACAGAGGCATTGTATATCACTTTCAGTGGCGCTAGCGGCGTTGGAAGCTGTCTGTTCTCCCGGAGT
The DNA here is from genome assembly GCA_049290195.1 of Candidatus Zixiibacteriota bacterium. GTDB lineage: Bacteria > Zixibacteria > MSB-5A5 > GN15 > FEB-12 > FEB-12. Next base: position 24,607 of record JBATNE010000159.1, on the reverse strand, counting down.
CGTCGAAATACGTTTTCCACGTCCACAATGGCGTCGTCTACCAGTTCACCTATGGCGACGGCCAGGCCCCCCAGCGTCATCGTGTTTATGGATAGACCGGCCAAGTGGAAAAACAATGCCGTTACGGCAAACGACAACGGAATCGCCGTTAAGGTGATAGCCGTCGTGCGAAAATTCAACAGGAAGACAAACAACACAATTATGACAAAAATCGACCCATCCCTAAGCGCCTCTTCCACATTTCCTATGGCTGTCTGAATAAAATTGGACTGTTTGAAGAGTTGTACGACCTCAACATCCGGCGGCAGACTCTGCTTAAGTTGCTCGATTGCGATTTCGATTTGACGAGTAAGGTAAACGGTGTTGGCTCCCGGCTGTTTGTAAATTGACATAATGACACCCGGCTTGCCGTTGATGCTGGCATCTCCGCGCTTAACTCGCGCTCCTATTTGAGTCTTGGCAACTTCTTTGAGGGGAATGGGTGAGCCGTTTCGGTACGCAACAACCGTGTTTGCAAGATCTTCTTCAGAAGAACTTCGGCTCAGGTTCCTGATGAGATACTCCTGACTCTTGCTTTCTAAATAACCACCAGTACTGTTGCCTTGAAAAGAGCCGGCGGCCTTTTCGACTTCATCGAGCGACACTCCATAGTTCCACAGATTCCGGGGCTCTGCCAAAACCTGGAATTGTTTTACTTCACCGCCGATTGGCGTCACCTGTGAAATTCCCCCAATGGTAAGAAAACGAGGCCTCAGTACCCAATCGGCAAGGGACCGCAATTCCATGGGGCTGGTCTTGCCTTCTTTGCTTGAAAGGCCAAGTAACAAAATCTCGCCCATAATCGAGGAGATTGGCGCCATGATTGGGGTGACACCCTGGGGTAGCTGTTCTTTGGCCAGTTGGAGCCGCTCTGCAACTAACTGGCGGTCGCGGTAAATATCTGAGCCCCAGCCAAATTCGACATAAATGACCGAAAGACCAATACCCGAGGTAGATCGCACGCGTTCGACGCCAGGTGCGCCGTTCATCGATATTTCCAGTGGTAGCGTCACCAGCGCTTCCACTTCTTCAGGCGCTAAACCGAGGGCTTCGGTCATGACGGTGACAGTTGCTTTATTCAAGTCTGGTAGGACATCGACCGGGGCTGTTATGATTGCGATGGCGCCGAGTAACATGACGATCAGAAAGGCGCACAACACCAGTAGCCGGTTCCTCAGGGCAAATCGAAGAATTGCGTTAATCACTTGGACTGTTCCTCCGCCAAGCGGTGTGGCATGCTGAGCAACTCATAAGCTCCGGTGGTGACGACGCGCTCCCCCTCGGCCAGTGAACCTTCGACAGCCACTACGTCTCCGTAGTAACCGAGAATCTTGATCGGTCGCATTTCGAATATCTCCGGCTGTTCATGTACGAAGACCACCTTTTGGCCTTCCCAATCCATTACGGAATTATCTGGCACAACCAACGCATCCAATCGCTTTTCAGATTCAATGTGAACACTCACGATCATCCCGGGCCGGAGAATCATTTTTTGATTGTTGACCTCATAGATCGCCTTCAGCGTGCGTGTCGTCGGATCGACGACACTCTCGAAATTCACAAAGTGTATCGGAAAGGATTCCTCCGGAGAGATATCAACTGAAAGCGACGCGGGCGGTTTCGGTTCGAGATGGATGAGGTCGTTCTCAAACAAATTGGCTTCAACCCAAACCTTTGTATAGTCGTAGATCGTGAACAACTCGTGCGCAGGGTCAACCTGCTCGCCGGGAACTGCGTGGATGGAGCTGACAATGCCGCTGATCGGAGCGCGAATAATGAACTGATCCAGCACCTGCAATACCGCTATGGCTTGTCCCTTTTTCACCCGATCCCCTTGACTCGGATAGGGAACATCTTTGGATGCGACTAGCAGTCCTGACTGAGGTGGATATATCTGGACTTGACTGGTGGGCGGGGCCACAACCCGACCGAGAGCCGAGATTTGTTTGCTAACCGATTGGTTGCTGGCAAGGATGGTTCTCACTCCCAGAAGAAATTGCGATGCCTTCGACATGTATCCAGGTGTACCCGAGGTGGCGGCAGTGCTTCCCGCCTCTCCGTGGTCCTCGCCTCCATGAGCGTGGATCGAGGAACCTGAGAGACTCACGAGCATAATGATTGCACCTATAGTTGCCGCGATTCGCATTGTATTTTTGCGTCTACGGATAAGAAACAGTGTCAGTACCAACAAGACGGCCGCAAAACCGGCGAGGACAATTACCGAAGTATAACTTTTTGCCTTTTTGAGAGGCTCCGTTTCCGTCGAACCAACTTTGATGCCTTTGACCTCAATGATATCCGACTTATCCGCTGAAGCAATGTCGAACAAAATGTCAAAGTGCCCCTCGGCGGGGAAGGTCAAACTGACGCTATAAAGTCCGGAATCCTTCTCAGCCGTAGCGGCAACACTCGAGTTGTCAGTTCCACTTATGCTCACTTGGATAGAGGCGCCTGCTATCGGTGCATTAGTCTCATAGTCGGACAAATAGAGATCGAGGCTTGCAGGCTTAGAAGGCTCTATGGAACCATATTCAGCGACAATATCGAAGCTCTCGCTTTGTGCTGACGCGGAATTTCGACCGGACACCGACTGCACCGGCGTTGTATCACCGCCGTGGTCTTCGCCACCGTGTGCCAGTACTGCAGTGGAAGCAAATAGCCCCATTGCCGCAATCACAAGTGCCAGGAATCCAGTCGTTACGAGTCGCCTAAGCTGTGTCACCGGGACAGCAACCCGAAAGTTTGGTGTCTTCATATCTATTCTCCCTGCAGTATTTTGTTCCAGTCAAGCCCTACTGCGCGCTCGCACTCCCGTTGGGCGGTAACGTAACTACTTTGGGCGTCAAGTAGATTGAGTCGCGTATTCAATAGTCGCTCCTTCTGTGTCAGATAGTCTGAAACTGTAACGCGCCCCTGTGCATAAGCACTCTGTACCATTTGAAAGAGCGAATCGGATTCCGGTTGGACGTTTTGAAGAACGTCCACCGACTTTTCCGAAGACTTCAAGACTCGGTAGGCGTTGCGGGCCTCATACCGTATTTGATTCTCCAGACTGACGTTGTTTGCGGCAATAACGGCTACTTCGCTGTGAAATTTGGCGATTTCAGAACGCCGTTTGTCAATCAGCGGTAGCGGTAAGCTGAATCTCACCCCAAAGAGATGGTCGGCATCTTTGAGTCCCTGAATTCCGCCGGTATTTCCAATGAAATCGTCTGCTACAAAAACTGATCGCTCGCGGGAATAGAATGCAGAAACCCTTAAGTTGGGAATGCGTTCCCGAGTAGCCAACCCTAGCTCAGCGATTGTGGCGGCTTGACGTGAGCTGTTTTCCTTCAGCTCAGGCCTGAAAATGATTGCCAGAGCTACGACGCTATCTTCTGAAATTCCAAGTGGCTGATATGTAACCTCGCCGACTGTTTCCGGTGTGCTGTCATGCAGCCCACCCATCAGCCACAACAGCTGGGTGCTCGACTCCGTGAGTTCGGCTTCGGCCTTGTTGACAATATTGTGGGATGAGGCGGCGTCGATGTCCAAGAAGGTAAACTCGGACTTGGGCAGGAAACCGTTTCTTACCCGGATCGCCGCCGTATCTCTGAGTGAAACAGCCAGGCTGTCAACATATTTGGCGAATGTCAGTCTTTGTTGGGCCAGGAGAAGTGAATAGAACGCCGCCTTAACGTCACGCGCTAGTGCTTGTTCGCTGGCGGCCAATTCAAGCTCGGCAAGCGCGACGTGAGCATCGGCAATTTTCTTGCGATGACCGCGCTGTCCCCCGAGTTCAAACTCCTGGGTTAGTCCAAGCCGCAGAGTCCCCTCGCCCGAGTTAGCAGTCAATACATCGGAGACCGCCTCCAACTCCAGTTCGGGATTTGTCGGTGACCATAGGCGCGCCTTCAATCGCTCACTTTCAACGATCTTGATTTCCAGTCGCTTTGACTGAAGCTCTTTGTTATTAGCCAGTGCCGCCTCCACAGCTTGGTCCAGGCTTAGTTGTGACGCTGATAGACTTGAGCAGACGACCAAAGCGCAGAGCGCTACTACTATTACATGCCAAACACGCATATCAAATGACACCTTTTCTTAAGGCAAATGTTTTTCCAATGGTGAATTTCAGACTGAATGTGTTTTGCCGGGCAGGCCTTTATTCAGTTTTGGCCCATTATACCCGTTTTCAAAACACTTGGAAACTACCGATCACACGCGGATAGAATGAGTGACAAGATAAAGAGGATAATTAGGGGCGCGATTATTGCCTATCATGTAAGCCAATTCATTTCTTGCGGATAGGGGCTCGTACGGATGCAGTGTCGCTATGAAAACGCGAGCGCCTACCAAAGGGCGCTCCAAGTCGCTTCCAGCCAAAATCTTGGTCGGTTTGGCCATAAATATAGACCAATTCGTGCAACACTGATCGGGCTTTGAATCCTTCGGAGTCTCCGAGGGAGCTTCAGAACAGCCACGACCATGACCCTCGTGACAATCAGTTCCGGTAATGTCGGATTCGGAGTGGGTCAAGAAGTCAGCATGTGCACAATACTGACTGGTGTGCATGGCCGTCCCCAAATCGCAGAACAATCGCGTACCGATCAGAACGGCAATCAACGTCACTTCGAATAATGGTTTCACTACACTGTATATAGAATTCATTGTGTGCATCATTTGTTCCGCTTTTTCCCGAGTCAATCGGCGAAAAACGATCCGGAGGGTTGCTGTCGTTGCTCGCTGTGTGCGCCGTTCCCCAACATCGGTTGGTCATCGGCATCTGGCGTCGGCCTTACCGGATTCGCGGGCTCATCCTTCAAATACCACGGCAGTCTCAAGTGCTTGGGAAACACCAGAATGAATTCGATTAGATTACCATCCGTCCAACGAAACCTAAGATCGCCAAAATGGTTATTCATCGTGTTGATGATGTCTATCAAATTGTGGTCTCCCCAGTTGTCAAGATTCAGGCAACTGAGGTCGCTCAGGTAGTAACTGTTCAGTCTCACATCTTGTGTGCTGACTCCCAACCAGACGTGCGTTGCGGATTCGCCGGTATGGATGGTCACTTCCTGCGCCGGTGTCAGATTGTCGACCATAATGCCAACCAGGTGATGGAGAGCTTCAATGATAGTCGGTTCATTTACTTGTGCGAAAACCTGATTAGGCGAGAGCTTTTGGGCCAGTCGAATTTCCTTAAGGCGGAGGCTGAGTTCGATCTCCGAAATAAAACCGGCCGCCAAGACATTCAGTCCATGCCGTTTCAGACGAAGCTTTTTGCGTTCAACCAGCGCGATCAGATTATTGCGTATTCCGGCTATTGTGTCCGTTTGGCCCCTCATTACTGTCAGGCACGATTCGATAGCGGGGTCCCGTTTGGCCAACGGCTCCATCATCATCAACATTCCCTGCAGGGATTTTACCGGAGCCTTCAAGGAGCGAATGACCGACCGGGACAGACTCCCGAATAATGCCAGCTTTTCATATGACTGGAGCAGTCTTTGGTCATTAGCTTTTCGTTCGAACAAGAGGCCGAATGCGAACCCGAAAATCAGAAACAGAAGAATTTCTAGTATCTGGTTGACTTGATATTCAGGGTGCATCCGCCACGTAATCAAAATGTGCGGCAGATATAGCAGGCTCGACACTGCCGACACCCAGACGCCGCCTCTCCTGCCAAATCGATATGCCGCCCAGATTATCGGAACGTAATACAACCGTTGCAGAATGTTGTGGGCGATGCCAAAGTGAACCGATGTCAGATAATGCCCTAATGTGATACCGAGGACGATTACCCCGATCCACACGATCTGCCGGTTGCGACTGTTGGCTAGTTCCATGCAGAAGATTAAAGCAATCTGAATGCCGACTTGCTTAAACCATTTTAGGCCCTCCTAACGTGTTGATACCAACTGGTGTAAGTTTTCGGTCGCGCGCGGATTTGGGTGTGATCTGCGGTCGGCCGAATAATATCCCTCAATTTTGAAGAATATTCTCGCCAGCTCTCCGAGAAAACTCCAGCGCCAGAGTGTAATTTAGATCCCGTCACCACGTCAAGAGACGACAGGCGAACCGCTACGGAAAACATCCGTCACGGCCTGATCACGATCACCTGCACGCCGTAGTTTTATGACCGGCTATAAGAAATCGCTTTCCCCTCGAACGCATCTTCAATGAGGCGGACTACAATAGGGCACAAGAAGTTGAATTGTCTTGACCTTTGGGTTCTGACCTTTACGCCGGTATCACGGCACGGAATTCTTGCTCACGATTTGCAGTGCATGTCTATGAAGATGAGTCGCAAACTGTCAGCCAAATGACGACTCTGATCCCTTTAGTAGTGGAGCCTGTTAGCAAGCTGTTAGATAACTCGAAAGAGCAAAGTCCTTGGGATGCACCTCGCAGCTGCGTGAGACTTCAGATCAGCGTTTCCAGTGCCAATACTGGACTCAAATGAGCGAGTCAGCATTTCCATTTCATAGTGTGATTGAGTCGTCTGGAAATCGGTTTGAATCCGAGCCTATTCCTCACAGAAGACGACGAATTGCGTTCAATTGCCCCCTTTTCGGATTTGCCTCCATTTATCTCGTGATTTGCCTTACTTTGTTAGCAAACTGTTAGAAAGGGCAAGCGCTGAGCGTGGGGAATCCGACCATGCGGCGCAAAGATCGAGATTGGAAAAATCGAAATTCGCAAATTCGCCGCAAAATTGAAAGACGGCAACTCACATGTAGGCACGCAAAGCAGGCTCTCTTAAACGATGGAACTTGAACCTACTACCAGATTTCACCGGCTTCCAAATCTCCACCTCGTCGTCCCGATGTAAGTCGGGATGGCACAAAGAGTAGGGCGAATTATCGATATTACCTTTCCCCTGCTCCTAAGCGGGGAGGGCGGTGCAAGCTGCCACGTCCATAGGCACAAAAGATCTACATGGAATCAAGAGCGCCCTCGTGCTATCTTGAGGATGGCACTTTGAGCGAGACACAACCCCTTCTCTCGTTTCTAAGTCGAGGACATTGATGATTGAGCTTGACCAGCGATACTTGCGAGAATCGGACTTACAGAAGTTGTTTTCGGAAGTTGTACCATTGTTGCCGAAGCCGTTGGCCGAGGAGCTGAATCGGGTGGAGTTGGAGTCAACGTCCACCGACCGCTTGGCGGGGTTCTGCCTGTCGGTGGTTCCGATGACCTTTCAGTACCTGGCTTTAATACTGAGTGGCGAATACCTAGCCTCAAAACACAAGCGGGATTACGATCTAGTTGACAGCCTCTGGAACATGGTCCGGAAGCCAGGCCCGGGGAAATGGGTTGACTTCATTCGTCAGAGCACCCGGTACTTTCAAGCGACCGAACCCAATGTGCTTTCTCGGGCTGCTCTTGAAGCGCTACATACCTTACTTTTGTCCGACAAACGTCCCCGAGTGAAGGTGTTCGATGAGAATCCTAAGGGGACGAAACTGGACTATGTGGAAGCCTTGGTCAATCTCCGGAATCGTTATGCCCACAATCATCGTCGGACAGGAGGAAGGGCGGAGGAGCTCTTTGCTGACTACTTCCAGATCTATCAGGCCGTTCTTATCATTGCTCGTCCGGCGTTCGAGGTTCTGCCGTTGATCCTGGATGCGGAAGGGAAGTCATACCGGTCAATAGCCGGTCGTAAGACAGACCAAGTCCCGCTTCGACCAGAAGATGTCAAAGGATCAATGGCGCTCTGGAACCAAGAGACAGGAGAGTACCTTCATCTGTTCCCCTTACTGCTTCCAATCCCCGAGAAGGGTCCTACCGAGGCAGTATTTCTGGAGGAAGTTAAAGGAAAGAATTTACTTTATCCTTACCGGGATGAACTGATTCGCCGGTCGGGGGAAGAATTCAGGCAGCTGATTACTCTGATAGCAGCCCGAACGCCTGAAACCCGTCCACTAACAAATGAGGAACTGACCGTAACTCTGTTAGGTGAGCGAATCGACCGACTGACCAAGCGAACACTGACCGATTTCCAGGACAGCCTCAAATACATACGTGAGGTTTACCTTGAGCGAAAGGAGGTGGAAAGTCAGCTTAATCATTGGGTTGTATCAGCACCGGACAAGTCTGGGTGCATTCTGGTGGGGGAGCCCGGGACAGGGAAAACCAGTGTGGTAGCTCATTGGTGTGAGCACCGTCGCGAAGCCAACGACCATGTCCTGCTTCTGGAAGCATCAAAGCTCGAATCCTCAGACATCCAGCATCTCATAGAGAACAAACTCAAGTTCAGTGCCGATCTGACCCTTAGTGACTGCTTTGAGTTGGTGAAGAGACAGGCGAAAGCTGCTAATACGGAGAGCGCGTCCAGACGATTCATAATTGTTGTTGAGGCTATGAATGAATACATTGGCTCTGGCATCAGTGACAACCGCGCGCATCTCTGGAGAGAAGTTAACAGCCTTATTAAGATGCTTGATGCCTATCGACCCTATTTCAAGTGTCTGGTCAGTACACGAAGCGACGTCTGGCCGACGGACTTTCCCAACAAAGATATCCTCTCCGAGAAGCTATCCAGGAGCCAATACTACGGCGAGGAAGATCCCAGAGAAGGCTTCCCCATCATCCGGGTTGGCCTACTATCCGATGCCGAAGCCGAACATATCTATGATGATGCCTGCCTAAGCGTGCCCGGAATGTCTCCTTTGACGCCATACCGAGAGCTTCCCCTGAAGACCAAAGGGGTAATCCATAATCCGTTCTCAATGCGACTACTTCTCCAAACCTTCCATGAAAAGGCCGTTCCGCCGTTAACAGAGAGATCGCTTCGTCGCCAATTCGCCTTGAAAAAGGTACTTGAGGCAAAGCAAACAACCGCATTCTTATTTGAACTGATGGATAGGACATCTAGTCTCAGAAGGAGGGAAATCTCACTGGAGGAACTTTTCGCTAAGGAGGCGGCGAAGAGGGTCCGTGATGCAAAGCCGAGTCGGATGAATGGGATTGCAGGCAAGCTCTTTAGCGGAAAAGGAAGAGACTCAAGCGCACACTCACTGGAGGATATGGTCTTCGACTGCCACTCCAACAGCCCCTACAAGAAGCTCATTGCCGATGGGATTATAGAAGAGCGTGCAGTTGGTGAGGGTGATAATACCGAGGTCAGAGTCGCCTTTGCTCAGGAGAAGATTATTGAAATTGTGGACTCTGAACATCGTCGACGATCGCGCCGGAGTTCTCGAAAAGTAACGGCTGTTTTGGCTGGTTGCTTCCTGCTAGTCAGCGGTTTCCTGTTCTTGATCTCTTCTGTAGTTGAGTCAAGGCTTCCAGTCCGGGCATCCGCTCTTGCCGCGAGGCTGGATCTTAGTCAGGGTGAGAAGGAGCGACTCACAAGTATGGTTACGGAGCTTGATTTGACGGTTGTTGGAAACATGTTTCGAATACCGGCCGAGATACTATGCTTACTTGTTCTTATCCTTGTCGTTCTGGAGCTTGCAAGGCCATTTGACCGGGTCCGCAGGAGCGGGGCTCAGACTGATCTGGGAATCTACTTCTTGAACAAGCAGTTTGAATGGAAAACGCACACGCTTGATTACCTTCTTCTCCTTTCGACGTTTGTTGCAACTCTTTCCGTTGTCCTCTATAACCTGCCGCTCATTTCAAGTGGTGACGACCCCCGTCTTCAACTGTATTTGCAGAATAGCGGAGTCGCCTTCATCGTGGCTTTGTTTGGCGCGCAGATGGTCTCGAGAATTATCAAGGTAGCCTGGGTTGCAGAATTACCTGAAAACATTCAAGTGTTTTTCGGCTACGAAAGGGCCAAAAGGGAATTGCTAAGTGTTGGCATTGCGCTGTTGATAGTTGGTCTATGCGTGTATCCACTAGTGTTCATTTTGGAACAGACTGCAAGAGGTGCAATTCATGGCCAAATTGAGAAAGCCACGACACTGGCGAATAGTACTGAGTATGCAAAATTACTCACTGATGACGGCTCTGCAGCTCGTGAGTTCAAGAGCCTGATCTTCGTTGACCCCATAGCGGTCATGACCCAGGAGCACAGTAAGAGCTTTGTTGAGGTGGCTCTGCCGTTGTGCAACCGAATCCTACTTGCTATGGCCGCAATGGGTACGATCTGTTTCCTGTGCACTTGGCTATTGAGTAGACCCATGGAAAGTCTTCTGCGCTGGAAGCTAAAGCGGCGATATAGGGTCGATAATGTTCCTATTGGATGACAGCCTTTCCAAATTTGCCAGAAGACTATTGGCGGGAGCCTATGTCAGATCCAATAAGGAGTCAATTTGGAAAGACCGGATGGAAGAGTCAGTGATACACTTGATCGGCGATACTTTCATGGTGCAGAAATGCCGAAGCCATCTTCTGAACTTGTGCCATTGTTACCGAGACCTTTGGGGCAGAAGGTAGGTCGGATGAAGACCGAGACGGCACTCGTCCTAATGTCAAACATATCAGGTTCACCTGCACTCGTACGCCGGAGACTGCACCCGCCGATTGAAACCTCCAAGCCATCAGAATTCATCGGGAAGGCCATGACGATCCTGCTACGGGAGATTGAAGCTGCGACGCAGATAAGACCCCATTCCAAAATGAATAGGGGGAGGATTAAGAGTTGATTCTCATCAGAAGTTCAGGAGGATTCTTACCGTGGATAACATAGACGCCAAAGTAATGCGGAACAACGACATCGTTGTTTTGTCTATGTATGTTGTCAAGACGGCTGCCAAGGCAGTGGTCGGTTCACTGGTTGGATCAGCTGCGCTTACCTCCGATGCAGTCCACAATGTAGCAGATATCGCTCAATACATTGGCATCAGCATTTCGACCAGAATCGCAAATAGGCACGATTCCAAGCGATATCCTGCTGGAAGAAAGGCTCTTGAAGCAATTGTCGCGTTACTCATTGGAGTAACGCTCTTGTACCTTGCCCTACAGTTCATGGTGTCTGGTGTTCATAAGTCATTGAACGTTTTTGGAGCAGTCGACTGGCTAGAAAGCGCCTTCACTGTGAACTTAGGCTTCCTGCGCATAGAGGAGGTTCGTAGTACATCTCTACCGCTGGCTGTTGTCGCGACTCTCTCCGTTGCAGCGCTCTTGTCATACGTTGTCTTCAAAATTGAGATGCGCAATGCAGCGGTGTTACGTTCTCCCGCCTTGAAAGGTGATGCCGAGGAATTGAAATCCGATATGTGGGTGGAAATCTCAGTAGCTGTCGGCTTCTTGGCGGCCCGTCTGTTCAATTTAACGTCTGTCGACGCAGTAGCACAAATCGTCATCTCCGTACTGGTCTGGCGCTCCGGATGGGACATAGTGAAGGAGAACGGACCGAAACTCCAGGGGAGGGCGATATCCGAGATCGACCGGAAGCGAATTCTCGAGGCTTTGCTGTCCATAGAAGGCATCGTTTCCGACGATTCTGACCCTGAGAACCATGGAATCACCGTTCGGGCTTACTATGCTGGAGGCGACAGAATTAGAGTAGAATGCCTGCTACTTGTGAACGCCACAAGTGGCCAGAACATTCAACTCATTACAAGCCTTGCAGAGACGCGGATAAAGCAACTTCTGGAGCCTACCTACGATCATGTAGATGTATTCGCATCGTTCCAGCTTCACCAATCTACCGCTGAAGCGGACCACGTGACTGGCGCGATAGACCAGTACCTTCGGAGCGTGTGGGGTATTGCAGTGATGAGAGCAGACATGGCACACCGTTTGGTGGAACATTATGTCTCTTCCCAATTTGGGGCGGCCTTAGCTCTGGCTCAGGATGCCGCATTGACTGGGGAAAGGACCGATGACGGAACTTCATCGAGAATGGAGTTGCTGAGTCTGTACATCGCCGCGAACTGCCGCTTCTGGTTAACGGGCACACGAAACTCCGAGACTGCGGATGCATTCCGGGAGATCGAAAGGGTGCTACAGAAGAAAGAAGATATTGAGTCGAACACAGTGGTAGCGCTGCAAAACGCACTTGCGTTCTTCCGAATCGAGGAGATTGTGGCGAATGGCCGACAAAGTGCTGGCGCTGAAATGCGTGGCGTTCGCGAGATGCTACAAGCAACTTACGGGAACACGTTGATCGACGATAGCGTTCGAGCTGAGGCCGCCCACTTCTTAGCTAGGTCTTACTACAAGATCTCAGGATATGATCTAGAAAAAGCCAGAGATTGGTTCAAGAAGGCGCGCGATGTTACTATCTCAGCAGGAACTCCCTATGCGTCGCTATTCTCGGCCAGGATCTGGACTGACTGGGGAAACTTGGAGGCCCAATTCCATCACTTGGACGAAGCTGAGCGCTACTTGACTTTAGCCAAGGATCTCAAGTTGCTTCAGAAGGACAAGTATGGTCTTGCCATAAACTACGGTTGCTTGGCTACGGTGGCAGCCAAGAGGGGCGAATTCGAGCGGGCAGTGAAACTCTACGAGGAGGACCTGAAGCTCGTCGCAGAGCTTGGAACGGATCGTGACAAACCGCATGTCTTGTGCAAAATCGCGGACATTGAAGTCAAGCAAGCCTTACTGACTGACGACCGGTCACGGGCTGATGACGCAGTGTCAGTTGCACAGGCGGCCCGGGAGGCAGATTCAGGTGCGTTCTTTTCGCTCAAGGCGTTATTCAAGGCGCAGTTTGCGGTGTGGTGGCTCAATCTCGAAAACTCACGTGCTCGAACTGAAGCAGCCACTACGCTTGAGGCCTTAGTTACTTCAGCCGGCGAGTCGCCAAACCTCTACCTCAGAGGCATATTGAACAGACTGCGCGGCAGATACGCCGCAGCCACAGCTGACGTGGGAAAGGCGCGTGAGCTGTTTGCGGCATCTCAGAGGTGTTTTGCTGGAATTGACTCTGGAACTGACTTACCGATACAGGCTTGTCTCAGCGACGTTGAGGCGCTGAGATGGTCAGTGGTGGCGATGGACGCAGCTCAGTGGACAATTGAGATAAATGCGAAAATGGGTGAGCTGAGCTCACTCATGGCTACGGTCGGCTTTCATTTACCACCCAAGGTTTCCGTGCCAAATTCAGTGGAAATCAAGAAAATAAGAAAGTCGCTCGATGCCGTTCTGAAAAATGATCTCAAGGATCCGGTTGTCCTGAGAGAGTTGAACAAGCGATTAGAGCGGATAGACTATCTGATTTGGTTCTTGGAGTTGTGATGGACTGGAGGGTAGGGAGACAATGGCTCTAGAGCCCAACAGGGGTGATAAGCCCCCATGTCCAGTTGCTCAACACTATTCATTGAGTTCTGCAGGTGGAGTGAGGCCCGAAGTACCGGCTCAAGTAACGAACTAACGGTGGGCGGTGCTGAGCATGCGGCTCGCTACCTCAACTCACTGAGCGGCTTGGGATGGGAAGAGCGAAGCCGGGAGGACCGTGACCTCCGGCGTGCACCCTCTCCGATTGACGCCCGATTTTCAGCAGAGCGTGAAAGGCACGCTGTTGAAGTAGGGTTGGGAATTTCAGGTTCAGCGCAGATTGGAGAGTCTGAAAACTTTGGTACCAGGCCAAAGAGGTGAAATCGTGACAATTCGTACAGACTCCTGAAACCCGCCGAATGGTTCGACCGCTTCCTGGTTGATGGACCCTCACTTAACCTCCGGCGACGCAGATGTCTTGAGGGAACTGGCAGAATACCAGTTTCTTACCGTAACTCAGTTGGCGGTGGCTCACTCCATTACTCGACAGATGGCGGCCAGACGAGTCAAGAGCCTGGCAAGCAAGGGGTTGGTGAGTCTTGTCCCTCGCAATTTCGCGGGTTCGGTCGGCCGGCCTGAAGCGGTGATTAGCCTGACTGAAGCAGGATTCCAGGCTCTGAGAAATGCGAATCCCGATGGCGATCATAACGACTGTCGGCTACCTCAGAGTATTGATGTCTCCAGAATGGAACATCGTCTTCTCCTTAACTGGACAAGATTACATCTGAGTCGACTGGAGCACTCACAACGTCAACTCGAACTGAACTATTTGTCCGTAGTCGGCACAGATGACCAGAAGATAACCTTGGGCGGTGGGCAGACCCCCATGAGTATTATCCCCGACGGCGTCTTTTCCATTGCCAGCCGTGATCAGCACAAGTCGTTGCTCTTCTTCCTTGAGATCGACATGGGATCGGAATCGCTTGCTGGAGCAAGTTCACAGAGCATACGGGGGAAACTGGAATCGTATCAAAGAGTCTTCAGAGGTGAACTATATAAGAAATTTGAAGCTACACTGGACGGCTCCTTCCACGGATTCCGAGTTCTGTTCGTCGCCAACGGTTCATCCCGTTTGGCTCAGCTCTGCTCCATGGTCCGGTCGGTCGCTAACACTGGTTTTGTGTGGCTGACCGATCAGGAATCGATATTTCGGATTGGGATTGTTGATCGAATCTGGGTTAAAGGAGGAAGATCTGACGAAGCATTGCACTCCATCCTCGGTCCAACTTTGGCCTTTAAGAGTCCCTTTGATCAGTTCCAGCAATCCCAACGATAGCCATCTCTTCACAAAGCCCGTCCCTTTTTCGCCCCATGGGAGGTTTCACAAGTTTCATAATTCCGGCTTCCAAATCGTCCAATTATGAAACAATTATGAAACATCTAGTCTGCTGTCTGCCAACCAGTTGATCGATGTTTCATAATTCGAGTATATACCGAAGTGAGGGGTAATTTGACTCTGTATCCATAGAGCGTAAGACGTGGCCTGGCGTACAGCACCGTAAGAGTTGAATTCTATACTGCTACCGATACCATTGCCCTGTTGAACTTCTGAGTCGATAGATGTGTGACCTGATACCCTGAAAGCGCTTGTGTTGGACTCTGTAGAGCTGGTTGAGGAGATAGCCTTCAAATTCACGCAGAGGCTTTGAACCGTCGACAGAAATGACTTCGAGACCGGTCTTCTGATACGCCTGGAGCTTTCGGGATCGCAAGTTGTCATAGTCCGGTGTTCCGCTGAGACCATAGAATTCGACATAGACTCCGAGGGTGGGCAGGTAGAAATCAGGATACCAGATACGGGGCTTTTGTTGCTCGTCCTGAACCAGAGTCGGGGATTCGTACTTGTAGGGGATTCCATACTTGCTCAAAACATCGGCTATTTTCCGCTCTCCCGCTGACCTGAAGACGCAGCTTGGATTGATTCTGGTCTCGAGAGGGAGGCTCATGCACAATGGGAAAGTCCCGAGACCTTATAAAGTTTTCGATGTGAGATCCTGAGCCTTTTCGAAGGAATCCTACTCGTGACGCTGAAACCGACTCCCCCGGCTCGTGTCACATGGAGGACCATCAACCGAGTCCCGGCATCCTTGCAGGATGCCGGTGGCTGACGTTTTCCCGCGCGGCGACAGCTTTAGCTAATAGTTCGCTCCATCGCGAACTATTCAGTAAAGCTTTCCCCCTTCGGGGTCCGCCGCGCTCCGACCCGAACGACCAACCACCGACCACGCCGACCGACGCCCCCAACCGACCAAACCCGGACCACTCCGACGGACTCACGGGACTTTTTCTTTTTGCAGGTTTGAAAAAGAAAAAGCCCGGAGCCCCACGAGGGAACAGCCGGGGAGGAAACGAACATGAAAAACCAAACCAGATACAAGATTCATCAAGCCATCGAGTACATAAAGCAAGACCACGAATTCCCTTTCGACACCCACGACGACTTCCGAGACATCCTCGCGCATTACGGCATCACCATCACCCTTAACCACGACGACGAACCGGTCCTACGAGAGGAACTGAGGAGGATGGCAGAAGACGCCCAGACCGCCGAAATCGCCAGACAGATCGTCAGACAACTGACCTGGGGCTGAGCACCATGAACTACCCCCTCCACCCCGAGTACCAAATACAGCAAGCCATCGAACGAGCCAGCTACGTACCCCGACCGCGTATTAGAATCGTGCCGGTTAACCGTTCATGGATCGAAGTGAAGCCACCCCGAAAACCTGACTACAGACCCCCTCATCGATCATTGTGGTGGCGGCTTGACGATTTGGAGAGTCGGCTTGAAGAACTCGAACGACAAACCTAAGCGTGACCCAACACGCGACGAGCGCGCCTCCTAAAGTCGGCGCGCCGACTAAAGTACGCGAAGAACGGATGAAGGAGATATCAGAGGACAACCCAATAAGTTGGAGGGAATGAAACCAATAACCAACCGACACAGAGTGCCTCGAAGGCGCCGCCTTGACCAGAGAAGTGGAAGGGCGGCAAGAACAGATCGCAGGGTCAAAAGCTCATCCTGACCGAAACATTTATAAATCGAAACGTGCTCCTTCTGTTGAAAACCACCATTCCCCAGATCAATCCTCTACGGAGTCGATTGACCACAAGGGATATTCAAACACGCTGATATCGGAACACTCTGCCCAAGGCATGACAACGACCGCATGCGGCGTATCGTATATCCGGGGGGCAGCCCTCGACGAGAAACCCGATTTCTATAGGTCGCACTACGCTGTTTAGGAGACCAAATTATAGTGTGAAAAGAACCTAACTCAGTGATCTGGACCCTATTCTCATAACTCATTCAGTAACAAAGCCCGACGCCCCACCAAGGGACAACGTCGGGCTTTTCTTTTGCCTGAAAGGAGGCAACCATGAAAATCACACTCGAACTGGTCCGTCAAACGCTCCGTGAAACTCTCGGCCATGATTCTTTTGTGGCCGGTTTCATAACGTCTGTACAGGCCGATTCCGGCTGTTCCACGGCTGGAATCACCAAAGAAGGACATCTGTCCTACAACCCGTCATTCATTGACGAATTCGTCACAACCAAAGAAGATCTCTTCAGCCTAATCTTCCACGAACTCTTACACCCCATGTTCAACCATTTCATCCATCAGTCGGGCGACCTTGAAAACATCGCCGCCGACGCTATCATCAATACGGTGATCAGCACCCTCTACTCAGATCAATCCAAGAACGGACACCTGTTCAGGAAGATCTACAAACCCAAGGGAGTCACTGGTCTCTTGAGACCCGGCAGCCGGATGGAACAGAGCCGTCTTGACAAAGTCTACGACCGATTGTACTTCCGTTCCGACGACAACCGCAAGGTCTCGACCGGCGAACTCATAACGACCCTGAAGATCCTCCTGGATCATCAGGCGGTCTCCGAGGTCATGCTCGTCGGTACCCATGGAACCAGCGAGGCCCAGGCGGAGTCATTTCCTCAAGAAACACTTGAAAGAATCGCCTACGATATCAAACGCTCGGCCACCCGCACCAACTCGAGATCAGCCGGCTATAGCAGCTGCGTCATCGATCTCCTGATGGAGGCTCTGCACTCCCACCAGTCAATCAGACGAGTCATCCTTGAACGATTTGCGACCAACCGGAAGGTCGACAAGTTCAGAGAGCAGTTCCGTAACCGGCACATCTGTAGCTCACCTGTTCCCATCTATCCCTCAAAGCGGGACCTGATCCTCCTGGCGGCTGGATTCTATCCTGGGTCCTTCCATAACGCCATCACGCGGACCGGGTTTAAGCAAAAAGGGCTCGCCATCTACTTGGACGTCTCGGGTTCCGTCAACGAATACCTCCCCAAGATCCTATCGATCTTGCAGCGTCTGAAACGCGAGATCACCACGATCTATTTATTCAGTAACCAGGTCTATGAGACGAATTTTGCCAGTCTCCTCAAGGGCCGCATCAAGACGACTGGTGGAACTGACTTCGACTGTATTTGCGCCTCCATCCTTGAGAACCGGCTGGACAAAGCGGTCATTATTACTGACGGTCAGGCGGATATGAAAGCGGAGAACAGTAAAAAGCTCCGGGACGTCGGCTTGATCACACTGACCATTCTCTTCGACAGGGCCCAGACTTGTCGACCGTTCGAACAGTTCGGCGATATCGTCCCACTGGCCGACATCACCCGTTAAGCGAAGAACATTTCCTACAACCCCTATCTATTAACCCTAACCGGGAAGCTGCCTGCGGGTGGCTTCCCGTCTTTTTTTGCCCGGCTTACCCGGCGACAAAAAAAGACAAGGAGGACAACACTCATGTTACTTGACCAACTAGGTATCTATGGCTGGAAGGAAGCGGATGAAAACCTCGCCTTGGCTTCCCTCCTGACGGGTGATCCGCTGCTTCTCATCGGGAGCCATGGATCCGCCAAAACCCATCTGGCCAACAAAATCGCTCAAGCGCTCAACAGACCTTTCCTAGCTGCAGACAGTTCCAAAACTGTTTTCGAGGACCTTCTCGGCATGCCACACCTAGGAAAACTTCGGGATGGAGAAATTGAATTTGTAAGATCAGCCATCACCGTGTGGGACAAGGAAATGCTACTAGTTGATGAAATCAATCGGGCGCTACCCGAAATGCAGTCAAAGTGGCTCGAGATCATCCGCAGCCGAAAGATCATGGGGTTTCCGACCAGCGTGAAGTGGGTCTGGGCCGCCATGAACCCGATCAGCTATTCGGCAACCAATGCCCTTGATGACGCCCTCGTGGGAAGGTTCGCCACCTTCCTGTATCCACCCGACGTGCTCCAGATGAACGAGTCTGATCGGATCAAGGTTACGACTCACATTAACGGTGAAGACGCCCCGTCTCTGAGCGTCTGGCTCGAAGAGGGCAAGCCTGAAACCGTCACCAAAACCGACACGGCTGAGGTGGGGGAAGAGATGACCGCTATCCTTAAACAGGCTGCTGTGCAGTTCCAACACCTTAAGGGACAGCTCGGCAATCTATCAGAGTTCTTGGCGCGATTCGCTGACCTGTTGATGCGAGAAACCAGCGGCGAGATCACTCTGGATGGACGCCGGTTGGGGTTTTTATACCGCAACCTCTTGGCCAACCGCGCCGTAGAGATTGCCAAGACAAAGCTCTACCATATTCCGCTGCCGGACTTCTTGGTCTCGGCCCGCTATGTCGTACAGTCCAGTATCCCCGTCGGACTGAACGAGGAATCGATCAAACGAGAAGAGCCGCTGCACAAGATGGAGATCTGCTTTGATCTACTGTCAAGTTACTTCGGCCAGAGCTCTGACATGGGGAGAGTCAACCTCATCTACGAGCTCTTCACTACCAACAATCTCCTGCGCAAAGCCGAACTCCTACTGTCGGAGAACCTGGGAGACCTGGTGTCCTGCAAGGCCTGGAATGACCTCATGAACAATAACCAGGACATCACCCTACTGGCTTACACCGCCCTGCAGGTAGAGGCTCACCGGCCGTTTACCATTCCTCAGGAACTCCTTGAAGGGCTCAGCAAGAAGATTAGCGGCGATCTCCTCACATCAGAATGTATTCCATCACTGGCTGGACTGGCGATTGAGCATCTGGATGAAGTCGAGGAACTCCTTGACCAGGATAACGACTTGGGCAGGCTGATCGCCTTCTATCACGTACGGGACCTTGTTCAGGAGGAACATCTAACAGCAGACAAGGTCGACCGAACGAGAACACAGATCGACGCCGACATCACGACCTTTCACAATCTCATAAGCAACACCACATCAATCAAGAAGGAGGTGACCAACCATGCAAACGTACAGGCTGTGGCTTGAAAGCGACTCCGATATTCCCGAGTTGAAGAAGATCGGCTTTGCCTTGACCGAGGTCGATATCAAAGACGTCTTGGAAAACGGGGTCCATCCCTGGAGTGAACGCAATGCCAACCGGAGGCTTGCCGAGACTTTCAACAGGCATCTCAACGACGACCGACACAATATTCCGGGGCTGAAGGAACTGCAGTATTGTGAGGAACTCAAGGTCTATGGGAGAGACTATTACCATGATGGCAACAGCCAGTTCGAGTCTCATCTTGAGTGGCTGAACCAGCAGGTGAGATTCATCGAGAACTTCACATTTCCACAACTCCTCGAACTGGCTAAGAGAGAGCTAAAAAAGCGCTGGGATCACGCCACCGCCAAGAAGCTCCTCCACCAGGTCCATTACGGATTCAACGAAGCCCGAAGCTTCATCAAGGCCAAGGACAAGTCTGTCAAACTGGCCTCCTATGACGACCTAGATCGCTACGACCTCTCAACCGTCCTTAGTCTGGACGACTTTGAGGGGGAGGACAAGATACTGGTCTCTCATGGGCTCCCGGTGACCAACTTCCGCCATGCCGGTGCTCTAAAAGCCGTAACCGACGGTCAAGGCAGGTTGAGGCTATCTGACAGCATTGACAACTTCGAATTGATCTCAGGACATCCCAGAGAAGGGTACGAAGAGCGTGGCAGATACTATTATGAAGGAAACTGCATTCGTTATCTGGCTATTAGGAAGCCGGGTCAAATCATCCTGATGCCTGATCTGAGGCATGACTCGGCCCACCGGGCAAAGGCGCAGGAATTGGCGACCCGATGGCGAACAGACACGGGCCAGTATTGCTTCACCACGGACATCGATCATCTTCGGGAGATGCTCGTGACCGGGCAGTTTCAGATCAGCTTTAACGGCGTGACGCAGGAACGGTATGCGGTCTCAGAAGCACACGCTCAGATCGGCCGACGGGTCATCGAGCGGTTTGGAGCCGGCAGCTATGTCAGCTTCCGTGCCTCAGGGGACACCATCAAGAACCTGCTCCGCCATCACAACGTCAGTATGACCGGCACCAAAGAAGAGTTGATTGGGAAGCTCGCCGAACTGGCCGCTAAATTGTACCGGCGCCATGAATCTGAACTGAGATCCTACTTCAAAGAAAATCGGTTCATCCGAACCGAGGCCACCGGCGGCGGTCATCAATTCCCGGTACTGCAGGCAGTTGATTTGAAGGCCATGATCACGACGATGTTTGTAATCCGACATCTGCGCGGCAACAGCATCGTCGATGTCACCCAGGAGAACGATACCTACGACTTGAGGTCGTTGGCTCGGAGCCTGGTTAACGAAGACATCAAGCTGTCAGGGTCTTTCCTCCGCATCGAAAACTGAGTCCCTCTCTGTAAGCGATCGGGGTCTACACTTCCGATCAGCAGAATTCACACTAAACAACCAATAACCAAACGGCGCCTTGCTGCCCGCGCAGGTGGGCGCCTTTACAAGGGACTTTTTGTCCTCGTGACCGGGGACAAAAGTCCCGGAGGAATATAACCATGGGAAGAACCATACATTATCTGGTCGAAGATGACGGTCAGAACCACATCACCGACGAAGAATGGCAAAAGATCGAAGCTCTGCAGAAGGAGTTCGACACCGAATATACCTGGACGTGCGAAAACCTCTGCCTGGAACGCTTTACTATCCAGCCCAACTGGCCCGCCTGGGAAAGCACGGGCCTGGAGGTCAAGGAGGTCTGGGACCGCATCCACGTTGAACTGGACAAACCCGCCGGTATGCAGAAGCTCCTGGACCACGGTTTGATCGAAGTCAGCAACGGGGGATATCGAGGCAGTGGTTACCTGATGAGTGGATTTACCAAAGTTCGGGATGATGAATCCAATGCCGCGCTGGTAGTCAAATTCTTAACTGAAGCATCGGTGCTGGCACCTGGGATTCGGATCAAAGTCCACGACGAAGGAGATTACCTGGCCTGTCCGGTCGTCATTCACAATGGCCAAATGGAACCGGATAAGCAGGAAATCACCTCTCAGATCCAGTACTGGCTCAAACGACGCGATGAGGCGCCGTGTGATCAGCTTAGTTTCTGGACCCATCTCATAGCCCGGCATCGGCGCTTCCTGAACCTGGACACTTCCCGGGCAGATCAATCAGTTTTCATCACCCAGACGATCAGCCACTAAAGTCAGTGTGAGGGGATTCCTCGTCCCGTTCGTGTACGGGGAATCCCCCACGGAGGTACTACCATGAATGAAACCAAGAACAGACCAGTGTTTAGTGTGAAAGTTGGCGCAGTACGTGCCGCTATCTGGAGAAACCACCGCGAGACCGGCAATGGTCAGGGATTTGAATCGGTGCAAGTGGTGCTCGAGCGAACCTATAAGGATCGAAGCGGGAGCTACAGCAGCACGCACAGTCTAGGGATGAACGATATTCCCAAGGCGGTCCTCGCCCTGAACAAGGCCTACGAGTACTTGGCAGAAGGTCAGGCCGGTAGTGAGGGGACGGGCGAAGAGTAATCTTCGCCCTAACCGGTCCTGCAAATCCTTTGAGATAGGCATACTTATGCGCAGCTGGGCATTCCTGCTCCAGCTCGCGGAGGTTCATGCTATCGGTAATATTGGGTGCAGACATCTTGTGATTAAGTGTTGACAAACAGAACTAAATACCGATAATTAGTCACATGAAACGACGGAGCTCCATAAGAGATAAAAACCCTGCGGACACGAAGGGTGGGATTACTAGGCGGAGGAATCTCATCCAGAAGGGAATTCACCCGCAAAAGGTGAAGCGCCTCGTCGACAAAGGGCTGCTGGTACCAATCAGCAGGGGTGTCTATATGACTCAGGAGACTAAGATCACCGAGCATCACGACCTTGCAATTGCCAGCGCTAGAGTGCCGAACGGCGTCATCTGCCTGGTTTCAGCACTGCGATTTCATGGAATGACTACTCAGATCGCAAGAGAAGTGTGGATGGCCATTGAGAATAGAGCGGCCTCTTCGCGGCTTACCTCTCCGCCGCTGAAAATAATACGACTAACCGTTCCGAGTCTGACCTCGGGCATCGAGAAGCACTCCATCGAGGGCGTTGCGGTAAGAATATACAACCCAGCAAAGACAGTGGCCGACTGCTTCAAATTCCGCAATAAGATCGGCCTGGATGTCGCAATCGAAGCGCTAAAAGATTACCTTCGGATGAAAAAGGGAACGATTGACGACCTGTGGGGCTTTGCCAAGATTGACCGGGTAGCCAAAGTGATTCAGCCATATCTGGAAGCATCGGTGTGATCAGTGGGAAGCCAAACAACATAGCTGCGTCAGTTCGTCAGAAGCTGTTGAACCTGGCTCGGGATACGGGCCGGCCGTTCAGCGAAGTGCTTTAGTCTTCAAATCGAAACATTTATAAACTTCTGCCTATTACCACTGGGTTGTAAGAACAATTCCGGTGAAATGCATGATCTTCAACTATGGCAACCCGTACCAGCAAAATGTCTCCAGTAATCACTACTTCTCAGACTCTCCGCCTTCTCAAAATCCAATTTCTCCGCCGTTTGGCTCTTATCAACCTAGCCAGAGCTCTATAGACTATCTGGTCGGTCCCATTGACCCTAAACAGAACAATTCCGAAAGGAAACTCAACCTGCCAGCCATCGTGGGCGACCAGGATCCGCTCAATCGGTTCCTTGATTCTAAAAAGGAGAGCCTGACCACGGTCGCCAAGAGTATCCTCGAGCAGATGTATGAACGAACCGCCATCAGGAACCAAAACTTCTATGAGATTGACCAGCGAGTGAGTAGGGATCACTCCATTCTGGACCAACTGGAGACCATTTATCTTGGTATGGATCCAGTCGTCGACAAACGGAAGGCGATCTTGCATCAGGAACTGATTGCCTTTGAGCAAGAAAGGCGTTTTGAGGCGGTCTCTTGCTGGCGAGACATCTCCCGTCTGAAATTGCAACTAGGGGAGATTGGACAACTCCTGGACAATCATGCGAGCCGAGAGCGGCTTATCGAGGGGTGAAGCCTCAATGATGACGGACATCCAGGAAATCTGCAGGCAGCTTAAACCGATTATCGGCGAAAAGGCCGATCGTTACTGGTTGACCTATCTGACGGAGGACCAAGACGGCAAGCGTGATGTTGACACGGCTATACGGCTTTTGGCAGTTCGGTATTTGGGCGCGGCCGTAGATGATCCTAAGACCTTTTTGTCTGTTCCGCCGAAGGAAACCGCCACCGGGGAATATCCTCTGGGGACGGTGCAGTATTCGGGCAAGGACTATTATCCGTTTGGCCTTCGAGAAGATGAATGGATCCAGCACGTAGCTATCTTTGGACGAAGCGGGGCTGGAAAGACCAATACGGTGTTTGTCTTGATCAATGATCTTTTGGCCAAGAAGAAACCATTCCTGATCTTTGACTGGAAGAGGAACTACCGAGATCTCCTGGCAGTGACTGACGAGAACATGCTGGTGTATACGGTTGGGCGGAATACTTCCCCCTTGGTGTTTAACCCCTTGATTCCTCCAGCCGGCACCGACCCCAAAGTATGGCTCAAGAAACTCATCGAAATCATTGCCGGAGCCTACTATCTCGGGGAGGGAGTCATGTACCTTCTGCAGGAAGCCCTTGATGCCGTATACCAGGAGTTCGGGATGTATACCAAAATTCCTGCCACCTATCCGACATTCCTTGATGTCCTAGCATGGCTCGAAGAGCACCCGGTCAAAGGCCGAAAGGCGCTTTGGATGGATTCGACCATGCGAGGAATCAAGTCTATCTGTTTTGGACCGATGGGGGACGTGGTCAATACTCCCAGTCAGCCGAACCTGGGCGCCCTCCTTGATCAAAATGTGATCCTGGAGCTTGACGCTTTGACGAACAACGATAAGAACCTGATTATCGAATCAATGCTGCTTTGGATCCATCACTTTAGGCTCGTCCAGCCGGGCCGTGAGTGCTTCAAGCACGCCATCTTCATCGAGGAGGCTCATCACATTCTCTTGAAAAAGCCGGGCGGGGCCGGTGGAGAGGCGATCACTGATACGATCTTAAGGGAAATTAGAGAGCTAGGAGAAGCCATCATTCTGGTCGACCAGCACCCCAGTC
>JBATNE010000158.1:0-9827 GCA_049290195.1 Candidatus Zixiibacteriota bacterium | reverse complement strand
CTTGAGCACATGATGGTCTGCAAACAGGGAGCCCGGCTTTCGATCCAGCCGGTGACGCTTTCTGAGTGGCAAATTGTCGAGAAATTGGCAGGCTCGAGTAAGTAGGGCCTACTTGAGCAGAATCATTTTTCGCGTGATTGTTGCACCCGCTCCGGTCAGTCTATAGTAATACACGCCACTTGCAACAGGACTGTGCGTCCTGTCCGTTCCGCTCCAGCGGGCAATGTGCCACCCTGCCGCCGCAACACCGTCGACCAGGGTAGTTACTTCCTGGCCGAGTGAATTTATCACAATGAGTCTAACACGAGTCGAATGGGGGAGACTGAACTCTATCGATGTCGCAGGATTGAACGGATTCGGGTAGTTCTGCCCCAACTGGAACGTGAAGGGGAGTTCCTCTTTGGTGACAATGTCCGTCGGGGCGTCGACAATTGCGTTTATTGCGAACTCCGATGTTGATCCTCCCGAATCTGTCTGCGTCGCAGTAACCGTGTCGCCCGAAACAATCCCGGTAACGGCTATTGAAAAGTAACCGGACGAATCCGCATGATCATCCCCCACCAGCAGTTTCCCCTGACCCCGCCCCGATTTGTCCGGGGCCGCTTTGAATATCTGCACCCGGCTTCCGGGCAGCGCCGTTCCAGTCGCGGCTGGCGAAGATACAAGCGCCAGAACCGGGGGAGATGGGATACCCGCAGTCCGGACTTTGATTCCCATGCTGTCATTGCCGAATATGGCATTGCCTAGAATGCTGTTCCCGGTACTCCCGGCATCGACTACGTAAACTCCGAACAGCGGATTGCGTGCGATGACATTTCCTTCGCCCGCCGCATCTCCGCCAATCAGGTTGTCATCGGCGCCACCGTAGACACCAATGCCGTTTCCCAGGTTGAGAATCTTGTCGACCCCGTTTGCCGCCACGCCGATATAGTTCCCCTGGATTTGATTGTGAGATGTTCCTTCTCCAAAGAGATGGACCCCGGCTCCGAGCCCCGCACTGAGCGACCCGACACCGTTTCCCGATATGACATTTCGTTCAGCAAAGTCAGCGCCACCAATCTGGTTGTCATGGGCGCCGTCGCCGATCAACACGCCGGCCGATCCATTGCGCATTGCCCGCGAACCAAATATGTCGGTCCCAATCATATTACCGATCACTCTATTGTGCGACGTTCCATTGCCCAGAATCGCCACTCCTGTGCCATTCGGAAAAATGTCCGCGCGATTGCCGGAGATCACGTTCCCACTTCCGGCAATCGTTCCGCCGATCACATTGTCTGTTGCACCTCCCAAGAGCTGCACGCCGTTCCCGTTCGGGCAACTGCTCACACTTCCAATGCTCACGCCGATTATGTTGCCGCTGACAATATTCCCGCTGCTTCCGTCAATGCGAATGCCCGCTCCCGGATTACCTGAAATGACATTTGCGCACCCCTGAACCTCAGACCCTACAATCGTGTGGCTGGCTTGTCCGCCGATAAAAATCCCGGCCCCGCCGGTGAACCCATTTCCCAGGTCATAATAGCCGCTGGTATCGGTGCCGACAAAGTTACCCAGTATCCTGTTATCGCGCGTTCCGGGACCGACAATGCGAATCCCATCGCCATCATTTCCAGTTATAGCATTTCGCCCGGAGTCGGAACCATTGCCGATCTGATTGTTCGATGCACCATCCGCTATGAGCACGCCTACCGCGTTACCGATGCCGATCTCGCCGGTATTGTCCAGCCCAACCCAGTTGCCGATCAGTAGATTGTTGGTTGTGCCCGAACCGCTCAGCGATATCCCCGGCCCCCGGTTGCGGGAAATCCAGTTAATCGGTCCGACAGTATTACTGTGCGCACCCGACTCCAATCCAATCCCGCCGGCCGAATTTCCTTGCCCCATTAAGATGCTGGCATCTGTGCCGACTACATTGCCGCTGATCCGGTTGCTGAATGACCTGTGACCGATCTTGATGCCAAATCCACCGTTGTTCGTAATGACGTTCTGCCCGATAACCGTTCCCGCCCCGACCAGGTTTCCAGAACAGAAACTATCCAGAAAGATCCCGACTCGATTTGGATATGATTCCCCGTGTGCCGATAGCCCGATCAAACAGCCGCTGATTGAGTTATCGGTCGCACCGACTCCGGTCACATAGATCGCACCATCGGACCCATTGTCCAAACCATTCGCTAGAAAGACTGTCCCAACGCCTCCGGTGCTGTCTCCAACCTGGTTTCCTCGTCCCCGAATTTCGACCGCGTGATACCTCGACCGCTGAAAAGTAATCCCAACGATTCGATTTGAGTCGGATAGAAGGACCAGGGTCGATGCGAAAAACGGGTTGTGAACCCCATCCAGTACTACCGCCGATCCGTTGCCAGTGACTGAAATCCTCTTGGCGGTGAGATGAAGTTCCCCCAGGGAGAGGTAAATCGTACGCAGGGTGGAGTCGAACAGGACAGTATCGCCCCCGCTTCCTGCATTGACCTCCTCAATCGCCGCACGCAGGGTAGCCGTTATTGAATCGGGGAGATTCGGATCGCCGCACTTCCCATCACCGGCGATTAAGTCATGACGGTCCAGGGGAGAGTACACTACGAAGGTACGCCCGTGCGCCGAACCTACCATGGCCGCAACGAAAAGCAGGATGAGAGTAAGGACGTGAGGAATCCGCATACATTTGTGCCTGCTGATGGACTATTTCAGCAGTATCATCTTCTTCGATTCAGCAATCTGACCTGCTTCCAGTCGATACAGATACACGCCGCTGGCCTGGTGCAACGGTTCCCACGTCGTGTGGTAATTCCCGGCAGCCTGATCTTGATCAACCAGAGTTGCGACCCGCTGTCCAAGCAGATTGTAAATGGATAGCCTGACATGCGAGCGTGTCGCCAGCGAGTACGAAATGACGGTCGATGGATTGAACGGATTGGGATAATTCTGATCCAGGGCAAACGCACGCGGAACGACCGGACGATCGTCGTTGACCCCGGTAGGATATGTCGTGAGATCATAGATTCTCACCGTATTACTGTCACTGGTCGCAACCAGACCGTTTTCTGCGGCGATGAGCGTACCGCCCCGCCCTCCGGCGTCCACTATCACAGGTTTTTCGCCACTCACATCGAGAATGCATATCCCTCGCTCGCCGATCGCGTAGACGAGACGCCCATCCCGCGTTGCACCCGAAATGGCCCAGGGGAGAATGGCCATAGTGTCGATAATCGGCTGCGATAAGTCGGTTAGGTCCGCGCCCAATAGAAGGTTTCCGCTGAATATGGCCAGCTTGGAGCCTATCTTCATGATCTCTCTGGTTTCATCTCCCGCCGGCAGGGTAAAGCGGAACTCGACACTGAAGTCATCATAAATGCGATACAGCCAAACCCCTTTGCCGGTGCAGACCGCGATCAGAGAATCCACCAGCTCGATATCCGTAATTCGTCCGATCACGTCAAAAGATCCTGCGTCCGTCACCGCACCGGAATCGGAGATCGCATACATCCCGATCTTCGACTGGCCCAGAAGAAATGCCGATCGCAGCGTGTCGATCTTGGTAGGGTTGAACCGACACGCCCGAAAGAACAGCGTATCCACAAACAATGCCCCCTGGTACACATTGGTGTCCGGGAGTACTCGAAGCGTCACCGAACGGCGAATCTGCGGAAAGGTGATAAAGAGGCTGTCACCGTGAAGGTCCATCGATGAAACATTATCAAGCGCCCCGAATACCGTCTTTTCGAACACCGGCGTCCCATCGGGTTGCATCCTGTATTGGTTTAACGGATTGAGATCGCTCCCGACAAAGAGCTTCCCGGTCGTCATGGCCAGACTGGTAATCAGCCCGCGCTCGCGCAGCCCGAACTGCGGAATGAATATGCCGTCGAACAGACTGTCAGCGGGATAGAATCCGATCCCTCCCTCAGCCATCGCAAACCCAAGATAGCGCGATGATCCCACGGTCACGAAATCACCAAAGCAGTTCGTGTCCGGGCGGATCTTGATGCTCGCAAGTCCGATAATTCGCTCGTGAGGATCGTACGGCTGAATGATCAGCCCGCCGGAGTCGACCAGATAGACCAACCCTCTATCAGAAAGAACCTGGCGCGGGTTTATGAGCGTCTTGATCGAGTCGGTAACCACTGATCCGGACGATCGAATCTTGGCGCCAAAGAGCTTGAATCGGCCGGAAACCAGCGTGATGATAGAATCCTGCTTGACGAATGATGTTACCTGGAACGGCAGAAAAAGGTAGTCCAGAAATTGCATGGTCCCGGCGTCGTTGATTCGGAAATACAGCACACCGTTGTAGTCATCGAGTACGAAGAGCGTGTCGCCCGAAATCTGCGACTTGAGGTCATGAATCCCCAGCAGGCTGGAATCTGTGATGTGTGCCGAGTTGTAGCTGTCCAGGTGGTAGCAAAACAGTCCGTCAAATCCGCGCGTCAAATAGAGATTGCTGCCTTTGAAAGAAAGCGAGGTGAACGATACTCCCAGATCGAGTTCGCCGAGCACATGAATCTGCGGGAGGGCGCGAAGGTCAATGAAATAGACAATATGAGCGCGGGTAATGACTACGAGCACGGAGTCTGACCGGAGCATTTGCATCGGCTCAGTATCCAAGTACGCCTGGGCACGCGACGTCAGGTTGACATCGGTACTCCCCAGACTGAAGACCATGAGTCCGTCCCGCCCGGCTGCGACAATGAAACTGTCGACTGTGGTAATCGCATTGAAGCGACTCCAGTGGAAGGTCGAGACCGGATCTCGTGGAATCTCAGATCGAACTCCGCCTGCACACAGAACGAAGAAGATCGCCAGCCAAACAACACGTTTCATTTGAGCACTACCATCTTCTTGACTGCCATTCGCGTACCCGACGTCAACCGGTAAAGGTAGATGCCGCTGGCCAGACCGGAGGCATCAAATGTTATCGCATGATGCCCGGCGGATCGGACCTCATTGAGCGGTGTTCGCACCAGTTGTCCCAGGATATTGTAGACATCAACGCGCACCATGGAGCGGGACACCAGGTCAAAGGAAATCGTCGTGGTCGGGTTGAACGGATTGGGATAGTTTTGCTCCAGTGAAAATTCCGCCGGCCGGTTACCGCCGTGATCATCAACGCCGGTCATCGCCCCCGTGCTGGGATAAATGTGGCTGTTCGTTTCGTCGGCTCCAAGCCGTGCGTGATTTTTGCCCCCCAGCGATGGTGCATCAAAATTCCATACATATAACTGGCTACCGTCACCGGTAAACAGGAGATCGACCTTTCCGTCATTGTCGATATCGTCAACCATCGGCGCAAACGGAGTCGAGATGACGGCATTGATGGGAGTGGGGGTGGGGATCGGATACCCTGGCAACAACGCTCCGGTGTGATCCAGTGCAAAGAGCTTCTCTGTTCCACTAGCCGGAAGGATATACCCGCCGCGGAAGAGAATCTCCGGATAGGCATCTCCGGTCAAGTTCGCAATGATCGGTACACCCATTGTCACGGGATAGTTAAACACTTCACCGGCCGGCCGCCCCGGAATTTCCAGGTATGGAGTGCCATCGGCGCGGAAGGCATAGACCGATCCAATGTCAAACTCATAGGCCGTAAATACTATTTCCGGTATACCGTCGAGGTCGAGATCCCCGACCATCGGAATGTTGCCGATCCACCCATTCAGTTCCGGAAACTGCTTCGGCCACCCCGGAAGATTCATCAACCCGGAACCGTCTGGTTTGCGTGTCAGCACCCAGACCATTCTCACCAACCCGGCTCCCTGTCCCGTCACCACGATCTCAGGTATACTGTCGCCGGTGAGATCGGTCAGGACCGAGCCATAGACCAACTGGTTGCTCAGCACCTGCGGCACTGACTGATTAAACTCAGGCTGTCCGGTCCGGCCGTCGAACACTCCTACACCACTTGGCGGAAATATGCTGGCGTAGGTCGCGATAACATCAGATTTCCCGTCGCCGTTGACATCGGTTACCGAAAGCTCATTACCTCCGAAAAAGTAGCCAACCGATTGATAGGGTGTGAAGGCAGCAAATCCGCCCCCCTTGGAACCAAACATCGGCTTGCCGTCCAGACGGAAAGCGTGAAGGCTGTCGTTGGTATCCATATAGAGAATCGTGGGAGCCGTCTCTCCGGTGATCGGCTGTACGAGCGGGGCAATGGTCGGAGTGGGAAAACCAAAGACGAGCCGTCCCGTTGTCCCGGCCACCGGGAATCCCGCCGCTTCGGTCCCGTTGAATTTAAAGGCATGCAGGCCGTCTTCATTGGTGCAGACGATTTCCTTGATGCCGTCCCCGTCAACATCGTAAATGGCCGGTACACACCTCATGTCCTTGTTCCCGAGAACCGGGAAGTGGGGGAGACGCGTGCCGTTCGGCTCAAATACACACAGACCATTGAGCGTCCCGACGATAATCTCCTTGATTCCATCCCCATTGAGATCCGTAGATACGGGGGTCTGACTACTCCTGCCCGGTAATGTCTGCGGCCAGCCGGCCGCAAAGGCGGACGCCATATATATGGTCGACGAATCCGACCGAACCGTCCCGCCAAAATACCCCCGGACAACGATAGAGTAATTGCCCGCCTTGGCCCCTGACACATTCCATGTGAACGCCGTAGTCCCGAAAAATTCCTGGGTCGTCGATGACAAGTGCACGAGACTGTTGGTGGGGGATCGGTAGTAGATAGACAGAGAATCGTAGAGCGGGCCAAATGCCATCACCGAAATCGGTACGCTGAACCTGAGCGTGTCTCCCGGATTCGGGCTTTCAAGCGTCAGTGAGTCCAAGTTTACATAGGTGATCATCACAGACTTCGAGGTTCCAAACTGATCGGTCACCCGGAATGAGACTTGTCCGTTCAGGTCCGGCCGGTAAAAATCGGCCAGAACGGAATCTGAATAGAGACTGTCCCCACTCGCCAGAGGCTGCCAGCTTGCGGGGGGATCTCCGAGCGCATAGTCAACTTGCCACGAACCTTTGTAGCCGGCCTCGGGTAAGCCGATCACCGGTACATGTCCACTCAATCGCACCCGCGATTCCGGCCCGGTCAGTGCAATGCCTCCATGCTGCAACAGGTCCATCGAGCACTGCACACACAGGTATCCATATCCTGAAAGCGTGTCAGGACCGACAAGAGAATCCCCTTGGTCGCGCGGATCCACCATGTCGATTGCGCCAAGGCGAAGGATGTTCTCCATCTGCGCCAGACTCAGGTCCGGACGCATCGACCAGATCAGTGCCGCAGCCCCAGCAACCGTAGGTGCTGCCATTGATGTTCCATCGGCCAGATAGTAAAGTGAATCCGGCCCGATTATGCGCACCAGCGGCTCATTCCCGTCTGCATACATATCGGTCCCGGCCGCCCGAAGCGACAACATGTCCACGCCGGGCGCAATGATGTCAACAAACGGGCCAAATGTTGAGAACGCTGCTTCCGCGCCGTGGGAATCTCCCGCGCCGATCGTGAATGATGAATCAAACGCAGCCGGATAACCTCTCGTGTTATCCCCGGTGTTGCCCGCCGCAATAGTGACAAACACACCATTTGCCCGGGCATAGTCCAGCGCCTCTTTCAGGATCACTGTCTCGTATGGCGTACCCCAGCTGATATTGATAATGCGTGCGCCGTTGTTGACTGCGTACAGAATTCCCAGCGTGCCAATCGACATAAAGGCGTTGGGATAAATCTTCACCGGCATAATCTGCACCCACGGTGCTACTCCGACTACACCTATGTCGTCGGCATTCGCCGC
The DNA here is from genome assembly GCA_049290195.1 of Candidatus Zixiibacteriota bacterium. Classification (GTDB taxonomy): domain Bacteria; phylum Zixibacteria; class MSB-5A5; order GN15; family FEB-12; genus FEB-12. The sequence goes on along the minus strand of JBATNE010000158.1, from coordinate 2,076 downwards.
CACAATACCTGCAAGATGGGTGCCGTGACCAATATGATCCGTGGGATCATTGTCACCCAGAATGTTGAAGAACTGCGATGAATCGCCCGAAATGTCAAAACCGGTCGTATCGTCTATGTAACCATTGTGATCGTCGTCACGGCCGTTTCCTGCAATTTCATCTGGATTGCGCCAGAATCGCCCCGCCAGATCCGGATGCTTGAGATCGGTCCCGGTATCTATTATTGCCACCGTGACTTTGGTCGTCTCAGCGGGCGGCGTCGCATAATACCCGGCAATATGAATGTCGTTTCCGGCTACACCCTGCTTGGTGACCAGCTGATCATTGTGATCCCCCGGCAGGCGGTTGATCCCCAGATAGGTCTGGCCGAGATTTCGTAAGTACCACTGGTTTGAAAAATAGGGGTCGATAGGGACGCTATAGAAATCAAGGTACTGGTCTTGCTCCACCACCTCGATACTCGCGCTCCCCAGCGCCGAAGCCACAGAAGGTGCGGTCATCCCCGCCTGGGACGCCGTGAAGACATAATATCGGGAAAGGGATTCAAAGCCGGGTCGCTGCGACGGAGGAAAAAGAGGGACCAGAGAACCCAGCCCTGTGGCGGCAGTTCGCATCAGGCTGACGCGGGCGTCGGGGGTAACTTTGACAATAAATCGCCCCGGGATATAGCCATGACCAACCGACGGGACCAGTCCTTCAGCATCGGTGGACGATGACCAAAGTCCCAATATCGCAATGAAAAGTGAAAGCCAAAACCTGTGTGATCTCTGCATTGTACCCGTGCTATATCCTCTGGAGTTCAACACATTTGAATGACGTTTCGTGCCGCCGAACCGTCCAATCCATATTCAAATATAGCCTGAGGCGCACCGATTGCAACGCAATCTCCGCGCCTTGAGGCCTTCCGCCGCCTATACGGCAACGGTCGATTATTGACAGATCAGTGAGGGGGACCCGGTGGTCAGATAACTGACCAGGTAAGAAAGGTCAGCGATATTGACCGGCCCTGCGCCATTGACGTTGGCATTTGCCGAATTCGGTAAGGTTATCGTCCCGCCGGTCAAATACGATACCAGAAACGATAGGTCGGCCAAGTCCGGACCGAAATTGTCATTGTTGACGTCACCGGCTTTGCAGAATGCCACCGTTCCATCGAGGGCGGCCGGTTCATATGAACCCAGGCTGGCCGTGAACTTGGGGCTGTAGACGGTAATTCCGTTGTCGAAGGCCGCATACGTGATCGGGTTTTCCACCGCGCTTCCTGTAACGGTGAAGAATAACTTCAAGACAATGCCGTTACCAGGGGATAGCGGCGACTGCCCCGCCCCAGTAGCAAAACGGTACGCCCCGCGCATGAACACCGACGGGTCAAGGGTGAGAAATCCGCTGGATGCCATATAGTCAGTCCTGAGACCGGCAGTACTGGACGAGTCAAAGTAGAGTCCGGCCGGACCGTCCCAGGTAATCGGAATTACCAGCTCCCGAAGGGGAAGAGCATTGCGCGCACTGATATCTATCTCGATCGGTTGGCCAACCCGACCGGCAACACGATCCCCTTTTATGGAGTCGGCGTACGCCCCGACCATTCCCTGGTGAGTCGTGATATATGGCCCATCGTTTGACTGAATCGACAACTGAACGGTATAGAGCCCCGGCTGGGTGTACGTGTGGACCGGATTCTGCTGACTTGAAATTCCCCCGTCACCGAAATTCCAGGACCAGCTGCTCACCACTTTGGGGGAGGATGCGCTGAAGGCCACGTCAAGGGGCACCGCGCCAAGCGTCGTGACAGCTGAGAATCTCACTCCCGATGTCCAGGACGACAGCTTGTCCTCAAGCCAACAATGCATGCGCCCCATTTGCTGCGGAGAAAACTCCGACCAACAGGCGTCTCCTGAATAGCCCATATAGTTCTGAACGTCGGTCGGTCCCCAGGACAGTCCGGTACAGGTGTCCTTCCCTCCGGGCGGGCTGCACGAATAACTGAGAGGAGTGGGGTCGGTGTCTGCACACCGGTCGCCGGTGAGGTCGTGATCCGTCGTACCAACTTTCTCGTAACAGGAACTGCACTGGCC
>JBATNE010000157.1:0-5651 GCA_049290195.1 Candidatus Zixiibacteriota bacterium | reverse complement strand
TTGTTAAAGCGACACTACCTTGCGAGTAGTCTAATCCATAGTAGCATAAGCGAGATGATTTGTCAAGTACTTTTTTGGCTCTCCCTCATGGACTCGAACCACGATAGTCAGCTCCAAAAGCTGATGTCCTACCATTAGACGAAGGGAGAATATGGCTGGATCGCTGGGGGTCGAACCCAGAACCGCCGCATTAACAGTGCGGTGCTCTACCATTGAGCTACAATCCATTATGGGGTGACAGAGGAGGATTGAACTCCCATCTTCAGGACCACAACCTGACGTGATAACCATTTCACTACCGTCAACATATGTTTTTCGTATCACTATGATACGATTTTGGCGTCCACAACGGGAATTGAACCCGTGATACTACCGTGACAGGGTAGCGTATTAACCGCTATACTATATGGACATTTGGTGAAGTAGGAAGGACTCGAACCTTCGCCTTCGGTTTTACAGACCGTCGTGCAACCTTTGCTCTACAACTTATTTGGTCGGGAGACCTGGAGTTGAACCAGGACACCGGGACTATATTACTTGGCCACCCGTAGCACTTACGTTATGCCTATCCCCCGATATGGTCTGCGCAGCAGGATTTGAACCTGCGTTCTCCTGTTCCCAAAACAGGCGGATTACCAAACTTTCCTATACACAGATATGGTCAAGGTGCGTGGAATCGAACCACGGACTGAGGTATCCAAGACCCCCATGTTACCGTTACACTACACCAAGATATATAAAAAGCCCCTCAGATGGGGGCTTACAGTAATTTTGTTATTTGTTTAAATACGCTAAACACCAGCCCCATCGGAATGTGGATCATAATTCTGCGGTTGGTGTTGGTTGAAATTACTCATATTTGGTTTGCGACGCCTAGTTTTACTTTTCGGTTTGCGTTATAGAGTGCATAGACAAAGAATACTAGGAAAGAAATCGTAATTACATACTAGCATACTTCTTATGTTTTGTCAAGTATGAAATAGAGAAAACCCCCATAACCACGGGATTACAGGGGCAGGAGAAAAGCCACGAAGGTCTAGGACCATCACGACTCTTGTATTATAACATAACCGTTACGATTATGCAACAATATTATTGACAACCCTCACAGGCAAGAGCGTCAGATGGGTCGATAGGGGCGTCAACTGAGGTACCTTCGAGGGCACTAACCAAGGCACCGATATTGAAACCTGAGATTACTTTCTCACCCACAACTGTGACCGGGACCATCATACGTCCAGACAACGCAACAACTTTTTCGATTAGGGACGGATCAGCGTCAACATCTTTCTCTACGTAGTCGATACCTTTGTTTGTCATGTACGCCTTCATCATCTTGCATGGTGCACAAGTCGCTCGGGTGTAGATTTCTACTGTCATTTGATTTATTCCTTCTTTTATGTTTTAGTTTGTGCATGAACCCATAGTCCCCCCTCTTATCCCGTGAAGGAATGGGGAAGCGGAGCAACCGCCAGACCGGGGGATAATTCGGGAGTTTGATCTTCAAGTAGTTTAACAAATTCTCAAGGCGTAAGCTGGTATGTTTAAATTGGTTGACTTCGCTTACTTCTACGCTGGGGGGTTATCTAGGAGCGTAGCCCGTGAACCTTGTTTGTTAAAAGTGGTTGTCTTACCTTTGACCATCCGGGCTGCGAGCCCCTTCACTTGCCGTCGATGATACCTAGAGATCAGAGCGACGATTTAGCCAAAGTTGGGAGTTGTAGGTTTTTTTTATCGAGAGGCTTCCTAAAAACCACGCTGTTGAAGATGTTTGTTGTTTAGCTGTTGCCAGCTTTCCTGCGAGAGGAAGGTATTTTGCACTCTAAACGCATAAATACTGTATCAATACTAGCACAAAACGCTTATTTTTTCAAGTACGATTATGCTTGACATTAGGGTATGAAAGTGTTACAATGAGTTAGCACTATCAGATCCTATATATCTCTACTCCTTGGTCGGGCTGTAGCGATTGGGACTCCGTAACAGGAAAGACCAGCCACCCATCGGAGGTGGCTTTTTATTTGCGTTACTGCATTTTCCTCTTGACTTTTCCGCTTATGTTTGCTACAATGATTAGTAGAAGATGAAACAGAAATGTTTCCGGAACTCGTTCCGTAGGGCACCTTCCTAACTTCGCAAAAACACACATGAGGACTTCGGTCCAATACAAAAACTCCCAGTCTCGTGGTCCGAATTTATCTCCCGAGCCTAGTTGCCAGACCTAGACAAACACTGGCGTTCGTGTTATAATAGATGTACAGTTTTATAACACTCTATCAAGCAAGCTTGTCTTGCGTAACAAAATAAAAAGGAAAACAAATAAATGGGTCTATTCTCACGTAAACAAGACGAAGTAGTTGAACCTACTCCTGTCGTACCCGGTGCTGTTGTTAATCCTGAAGATACTGTTCGTGAACTCGAAGATATTCCTCAAGATGACACCCCTACCAATGGTGATCTACCACACAATACTAACGACGCACCTGAATTGATCGCTGCTTCTAATGACGAGGCTAATAACCCTGTCGTACAAGGCAAAGACCACTCAGACAAAACTCTACAACGCAAAGAAGGCGAAAGCCAGCAAGAGTATAACGAGCGAATTCCAGTAGCTCTACAACCTGTTCAACCTGCTCCTACTCACAGCTACCTAGGCGAAGGGCTCTAGACATCATGGGATTGCGTGAGAAAGCCCTCCGGCTCATCTCCTCTTGGAACGAGAAGCTAAGAGCGAAGAGAACTCCTCCTCCACAGAGGGGCTTTTCTCATAGCACCCCGGCACCCGTCGTATATATCGACCCAGAAGAGCAGAAGCGAAGAGAAGGCGAGACGTATGACCAGTATTGCCGAAGAGTCCCGCTTTATTTCCAGCCTGTCGATGCTGTCAAACTCAGTTATAGGGGGAAACCGCTATAGGACACTTGACTATTCGCTCGACGAAGCCGTCTGAGATCCAGGAATTTGTACGGCGCGAGAACCCAGAACTTGCCCGAGCCACGGCCGGAGAGTCGCTGAAGAACTACCAGACCCTCAATGGTGGGACTGGTTCTACTTTTCACGACATCGAACGCTCATGGCTGAAATCATTGGGCTATGAAACCTGGGATCTCTTCCTGAATTCAATTGGATACATTGTTGGAGTAACACGTGAAAACATCCGTAACTTCCTCAGTCATTGGACATCAGGCTATTATTTACAAGAAAACGGCACCGACAAGTATCTTCTTGAAGACGGCACGGGCTATTATACACTTTAGAAAGAAACAAACATGGCAGATAAAAAATTCTCGGAACTAGACCCGGTGGGATCGCTCACGGGCACAGAAATTCTCCCTGTTATTAAAGAAGGTTTTCCGAAGCGCACGACGGTAGCTGATGTAGTAGCCAACTACGTCCTCAAGACTGGCGATACGATGACAGGTAGTCTTACGGCAACAACCCTTACCGCAGGAACCGCGACAGACGCGCTAGGAACAGCCTTGTCAGTCATCCGCAATAACGTGGCAGTTGGACGAATTGACAACAACGCTAGTGGGCTTAGGGTTCAGGCTCAAAATGGCAGCCTACAGCTTCGTGGGACTGGTAACACTGGGATTGCTATAGATGCTTCGGGAAATGCTGTAGTCGCTGGAACTATTACGCCAGTACAAGCCACGACTGCTGGTGCGCCAGCTTACGTTAAGGGTGCAATATACTTCGACACTACGCTCAACAAGCTCCGTGTCGGTGGCGCTAGCGGTTGGGAAACCGTAACGAGTGCTTAAATTAACCGACTAAACCCCTCGCCCCACTGCTCAAGTCAGCGTATGTGGCGGCGGTGGATGTGGAGGTAGCGTAATGGCTATAGAACAACAGCAGCAGAACTTGCGAGCCTTGCAGCAGAGGATGATTGAATTAGAGAACGAAGAGCCTGAAGTCGAAAAGAAAAAATAGTCGTAAGAGAGTATAATAAAACTAGAACCCCCTTGTCTGTTGGGGGTTCTTTTATATCATGTGGTGGGTTATATTTTTACCGGGATTTGTATAAAGCCGGAATTACCGGCATTTTATTTGATTTTTTATATTTTTTTATGCGGTTGGTGATATAATGGGTACCCTTATGGGCGTAGCCCTTGCCTTTACAAGGCTTTGTATTTGTTATGTATATAGACGGGGGTCATGTTTTTCTATACTAGGGTGGATGGGACCCAATGGATTCTGGGGGTGTGGGTCACTCAAGCCCCACGATCATATAATATGCAAAAACCACGTCACCCCTGTTATCTTACGTCGCACAATATATGTTGTACGACACATGCTCTATATATCGCCATCTATCTGGGCTGGTGTCAAGTAGTGATTGCCTAGCTTCACCCCTGTTAGATCAAGTGATACGTGCACAGTCCTTGACACTTGGTCATCTTTATGTCCTGCCTTGCCTTCTGTTCGATCTATGATGTCTTGCGAAGCTTTTAATGCGATATTTTCGTTGTCACTATCTACCAATGACACTATGCGTTCTTTTGCCTTCTTAACGGCTGACGCCTTATAGATCATAACGCTAGGTTTTGTCAATAGTTTAGAAGCCTCATTTTTGGCTACTGTTCTATTGTTTGTTTGGTGTGTTTCTATATATGCTTGTGTTTGACTCATACCCGGATTAGCTAACAACTTGTCTACCATTGCTTTGGTGTTTGGCTTAATGCGTAACTGTTTGGCTAGTTGGGTGTTCTTGTCTTCGGCGGTTAGTTTCGGGGCATTACCTGTCTTTTTGTTCTTGCCACGATCCGCCCGTTGATTGTTTTTAACTGGCATTGTGTTTCTTTTCTCTTTCGTATGCTCTCATTATACCACACAACCTATATACTTGTCAAGCACTTTCACCTCTGTTATTGACTAAGTTATCCACAGTTTTATCATTTTGTTGTTGACATAAATTTCTATCCGTGCTTAAATGGTTTCAGTCAAAAGCGACGACACGAAGCAACAAGCACATTAAGCAGCACGAGTCGTACAGCTCAAGACGAAGCAACAAGTAAACTAAGCAACAAGGAGCAACTAAATGGTATTCAACAATATAGAACAAATCGCAAGCTATTACGGTCTTACACCTAAGAACATGCGAGAGTATCACATTGTCAAAACAGATAACGATGTTACTATATGGCAAAAAGGAAAGGCAAGCGTTCACTTCTTAAACGATAGTCGAGCCAATGATCCAAAGTTTAAGAATGTACCACGCATGAGCTATGATGGCTCACCAAAAGCAGCATATCAAATAGCGTTGAATGTATTGAAGACGCCAGCACTACAAACAGAAATGGGCCTAAGCCTCGAAGATATTAAAAATAACCACCTATAAGTAAACTAAGCTATAACGGCAACGAAAGGCAACGAAGCAATGAATTTACAAGAAACTATGAGTGATATGCTACACCGGGACTTGACAATTGAGGAAGCCCGTGTTCTAGCAGATGAACAGTTCGGAATGTTAGCTACCTATTTAAGGGAGCAATACGAAGCAGATAAAGCAATAATCACATGGCAAATTGAGGATGTGCAGGGACTAGATGATAGTCTCAGCGATCAAGCAGCTTTAACAATCTTAAAGAACTTTGAAAACCACCACGAGGGCTCAATGGAGTCAATGTGGCTAGATTTACAGTACCATA
>JBATNE010000156.1:0-7158 GCA_049290195.1 Candidatus Zixiibacteriota bacterium | reverse complement strand
TTCCACAAGAGTCATCGGCGCCCGCCGAAAATCGACTCTGAACAGCTGTTTGCCCAGATCGACGGCAACAGCGACGGGTCAGTCACGAAAGCCGAATTCCAGTCGTTTCTGGAGCAATTGGAGAAGCAGGCCGATGCGACTTCGACCTCGACCTACAGCCCAACCGGGGTAACAGTCCAGTCCGAAACGACAACTTCGGTCGATTTGCTTTGCTAACTTTCTTGCCAGCCGGCCGGGGGTATAACTCCGGCCGGTCGTTCAACCACAGTGAGATAGACGGATTCGGCAGCGTGGATAATATCGCTGGACAGGGAGGGTTACATTTTGTTACCAATCTTACAAGCGTTGTGAGGGTGCCCAGGCGTACTATCTGATACGAATCAGAAGGCCGGGCTAACCCAGGCGACCCCGGGAAGGGTCACCCTACTCGCGAGGTAAGAGATCGATGCAAAACGAAAGACAGGGCAACTCAGAAGAGCAGGTTCGCAAGACGAACACGGCCACGGCTCGCATTTTACTGGTTGAGGATGACATCAAACTTGCCCGTCTGGTGAAGGAGTTTCTGGAGCGAAGCGGGTTCGAGATTGCAATTGAAGAGCGGGGAGACAAGGCAGTCACCAGAATTCTTCAGGAAGGGCCTGATCTCGTCGTGCTCGACGTGATGCTACCGGGGATGGATGGATTTGAAGTGTGTCGTCAGGTGCGTGCAAACTATAAACAACCGATCCTGATGCTCACGGCACGAGGCGAAGAGGCCGACGAACTCAACGGTCTTGGAGTTGGCGCTGATGATTACATGGCCAAGCCGGTCCGGCCGCAACTTCTGCTGGCGCGAATTTACTCGCTGCTCCGGCGGTCGCAGCGGTTTGATACCGACAGCCACCAGCTCAAGGTGGGGACGCTGGTAATAGACTCAAGTCGCCGCTCGGTTTCGCTGGGGGATCACACGCTGGATCTGACAACGGCTGAGTTTGATCTGCTGTGGCTCCTGGCGGGGCGTGCGGGAGAAATCGTGACGCGCGATCAGATCAGTCATGCGCTGCGCGGCTACGAATGGGACGGACAGGGCAGGTCTATCGATCTTTGTGTGTCTCGTCTCAGAAAGAAACTTGGCGATGCCGGGCGAAGGCCGGAGCGGATACGGTCGGTGCGAGGCACCGGCTATATGTGGATTCCTGAATAGATGCGACGATTGTATTTCCGGGTTATAGTCGGCGTTCTGGCGGTGTTGATCACATCGTTCTTCTTGCCGCGGATGGTATTTCGGTGGTTTCCCCGAAATGACATGCGGCCGCACATTCAGATGGGAAGACATGGCACCCGTGCGTTCATTCGCGAGCGACTCGATGCCATCCCCGCAGACAAACTTCCGCAACAAATTGAGATTCTTCGCAAAGTAGTAGACTACCCGATCCAGCTGGTGGATTTCAATGACACACTTGTACCGGACTGGGTGGCGAAGATGGATGATCCGGACGGGGAATTCCGTCCCGGCAAACCGCCTCCTGATGAGGATTTTCGTCCGGGCGGGGGCCCACAGGGGGAGCCTTCGCATATGGCCTATATCCCACTGCGACAGGCGGGTAAAGTCCTCGTGATGGGGCCAATGCCTGAGCCGGGGAAACCGGACAGCACCGCACTGGCACTCTTGATAGGTCTCACACTGGTAGTAGCAACGGCGGCGGTGTTCATCATCGTGGCTCCGGTGGCGCGCAATCTGAAGCTTCTGGAAGTAGCTGCAGGAAAGTTCGGGGCAGGCGATTTGACGGCACGAGCGCCGGTGAAGTCGAGGGACGCGGTAGGATCGGTATCCAAGCGGTTCAACCATATGGCGGACAGCATCGAATTGATGATTCAACGAGAGCGGCAGCTCCTCCAATCGGTTTCGCACGAATTGAGGACTCCCATCGCACGGATCCGGTTCAATCTCGACATGCTGAGTGGAACGGATTCAAAAGAGGAGCGGGAGGAGCGGGCGCGGGAGATCGACAATGAGATCGGAGAGATCGACCAGCTGGTGGGAGAACTGCTGGACTACAATCGTTATCATTCAGATTCGGTCAAGCTGACGCTCGAAGCAATCGATGTAGGACCGGCCCTCAAGGAAGTAGAGCAGCGACTTCAAGATTTCCGGCCGGAAATCAGTATCGCGATACTAGGCAAGAGCGGCGATAGCACAACATTGAAGGCCGACCGGCTGCTCTTCCGCCGGGCGGTGCAAAATCTGGTCATGAATGCTCTTCGCTATGCCAGGGCAGGAGTAACCATCTCCTATTCCAGGACAGCAGGCGGAACGGTAGTGGAGATTACTGACGATGGTCCGGGGGTTCCGGTCGGAGAGAGAGAGCATATCCTCAAGCCGTTCTATCGTTCGGATCAGAGTCGCGCCAAAGGGACTGGCGGTGTGGGATTGGGGTTATCGATTGTCAGTCGAATTATCGAACTGCACAACGGGACACTGAGCATCGATGATGCCACAGGGGGCGGAGCCAGATTCGCTACCTTCTGGCCCGACAACCCGCCGACAGCCTAAATTCCCTTCCAATTGACTCAACTCCAGTTACCGTACTATACTGTACTGGGCTATCTAATATGGCGAAGAACGACTTTCCGCAATTTCATCCTACGACCTACTGGCACAAGCTCCATAGCGGGAGAGTGCAGTGTGACTTGTGCCCCAGAGGGTGCAAGTTAGAGGAAGGGGAGCGGGGGTTCTGCTTTGTGCGGATGCGACACAACGACGAGGTGGTTCTTACTACCTATGGTCGATCGAGCGGGTTCTGTGTCGATCCGGTCGAGAAGAAACCGCTGAATCACTTTCTCCCCGGCACGCCGATACTTTCTTTTGGGACGGCCGGATGCAATCTGGGATGCAAGTTCTGTCAGAACTGGGATATCAGTAAATCCAAAGAGACCGACACGTTGGCGGATGCTGCCTCTCCGGAGCAGATTGCCCGCGCGGCGGCACAACTTGGGTGCAAGAGCGTTGCGTTCACCTACAATGATCCGGTCATCTTCATGGAATACGCGATCGACATCGCAAAAGCGTGTCATGACCTGGGGATTTTGACAGTTGCAGTAACAGCCGGCGAAATTCGGCCGGAACCGCGCGCCGAGTTCTTCAAGTACATGGATGCGGCCAATGTCGATCTCAAGTCATTCTCTGATGACTTCTACCAGCGGGTGTGCGACAGCAGGCTGAGGACGGTACTCGAGACGCTTGAATATCTCAAACATGAGACCAGTGTCTGGTTTGAGATTACGACGCTCCTGATACCGGGGGAGAACGATTCCGACAAGGAACTCGATGAGCTTTCGCAGTGGGTGGTGACGAAACTCGGTCCGGATGTGCCGCTTCATTTCACGGCGTTTCACCCGGATTACCTGTTTACCGACCATCAACCGACTCCGCCGGAGACACTGAGGCGGGCGAGAGAGATCGCCATCAAGAACGGCGTCCGGTATTGCTATGTGGGGAATGTGCACGACAAGTCTGCCAGCAGTACCTACTGCCATGCCTGCGGTCAGAAATTGATTGGACGTGATTGGTATGAGTTGTCGGACTGGAATTTGTCAACGAGTGGTGACTGTCTAAAGTGCGGCACTACCTGTGCCGGATTGTTCGACGGCCCCCCGGGAACGTGGGGAGCCAAGCGAATGGCGGTCAGGCTGGACCGCTAGAGTTCAAAACTGAATCCGGAATTCAGGACTACTTTTTCCGACTGAACACCATACAGCTTCTGATAGATTGGGATCTGGAGATTAGCGGAGAGGCTCACATGCGGTGTCAATCCCAGACGAAATCCGGGGGCAACATAGAGCACTGTGCCACCGGTATTCGGAACCTCGAGAGATTCTTCCATGTCGCGCTGAGCGTGGCGGCCATTCAACTGCATAGTTCCAAACAGATATCCTGAAATCTTCTTCTGGAGGCCTGCGTTATACAGCAGGGCATCGCCATAGGCGTATTCGAAGTCGTTCTTGCCGTTGATACGGTAGTAGAGGCTGGCATGCAGGGTCATGGTGGAGGTGAGACGGGAGAGGGCGCCGCCAACTTGGAAGTCATAGCTGCCGGTACCGGGCTGGAGATGCTCCTCGGCGCGAACGCCATCCTGTTGCAATTCATTTGAGCCGGTCGGCACTTTTCCAGTGGCGCTGAGTCCAACCAGCCAGCTGGCATTCGATGCCTGCGCGATCGGCATTGACCAGGCAATTCCGATCTCGGCATCGCCGAGGCCGGATGAAGTTGTGAGGGAAGTAGCTTCGGCCGAGCTTTCAGTCAAGCGCTTATACGAAAATGGAAGCTCGGCGGAAAGGGATAGGTTCCTCGACAGACCATAGCTTGCCCTGGCAGAGGGGCGATATTCCCGCTGATGTTCCAAGCCCGGTTCTTCGTCCAGTGCGTTTGTCTTGGATGATACAGCAGTCTGAAATTGCAGTCGGAAATTCCCCTTTTCTGGAAGGCCATTGAAGAGATGCGCGTTCTGGTCGGAGGTGTCGGCCCGACAGAGCATCATGCTCTCGCCGCATCGGCAGACCGAGCAGGCAAAGGCGGAATTGGCAAAGAGAGCTACTAATGCAATTAGAGTGACACATGCAAAAACACGCTTCATGAGCCGCTTCCCTTTCCGATCTGTCTGTGAAGGTGACACTGGAGCCGCCTGGGTGGCTCCAGTGTATGCTTGGAACTAAAACGCATTGGAAACCAGTGCGGTTCCCCATGGGAGCCTGGCTGCCTTAGGCCTTCTTCTGCCCCTTCTCGATCTTTGCCCAGCTGTCTTTCAGGGACACCGTGCGATTGAATACCAGCGCACCCGGTTTGGAGTCGACACTGTCGACACAGAAATAGCCGTGGCGAAGGAACTGGAATTTGTCCCCCGGATTGGCGCCGGCGATAGAGGCTTCGATCTTTGCACCCTTGACGACCACCAGGGCATCGGGGTTGAGATTGCTCTTCCAGGTTTCCCCTTCGGCGACGTTACTCGGATCTTCCTTGAGGAACAGGTAATCATACAGCCGAACTTCGGCATCAACCGCATGCGCTGCCGAGACCCAGTGAATAGTGCCTTTGACTTTGCGGCCGTCTTTCGGCTCGCCGCCGTAAGTGTCCGGATCATAGGTGCAGTGAATCTCGGTGATTTCACCGGCGCTGTTCTTGGCACAGTTGACGCACTTCACGAAATAGGCGCCTTTGAGGCGAACTTCGGAACCGGGGAAGAGGCGATGATACCCTTTGGGAGGTTCTTCGCGGAAATCATCCTGTTCGATATAGATGACTTTGGAGAAAGGCAGTTTCCGCGAGCCCACAGAGGGGTCTTCAGGATTGTTGACGGTCTCGAACTCCTCGACTTTGCCTTCAGGATAATTATCGATCACGAGTTTGAGCGGGCGAAGGACTGCCATTTTGCGCGGAGCTTTCTTGTTCAGATCTTCGCGAATACAGTCTTCGAGCACGCCGATTTCGACGACTGAATCTCGTTTGGCGACGCCGACACGGTCAGCCAACAAGCGAATCGATGCAGGAGTAAATCCCCTGCGGCGGAATCCGCTCAGTGTAGGCATGCGGGGATCATCCCAACCGGAAACGAGCTTCTCTTCCACCAGTTGACGGAGGTTGCGCTTGCTCATCATAGTATAGGTGAGCTGAAGCTTGGCGAACTCTATTTGTTGGGGATGATAAACGTCAAGTTGGTCAATGCACCAGTCATAGAGCGGGCGGTGATCCTCGAACTCCAGAGTACAGATCGAGTGCGTGATCTTCTCGATCGAATCGGAGAGGCAATGGGTGTAGTCGTACATCGGGTAGATGCACCACTTGTCGCCGGTCCGATGATGGGTGGCGCGGAGAATACGGTAGATCACCGGGTCGCGCATATTCAGGTTGCCGGAGGCCATGTCTATTTTGGCGCGAAGGGTCCGGGAGCCATCGGGGAATTCTCCTGCACGCATGCGGTGGAACAGATCGAGGTTTTCCTGGACTGATCGATTGCGATACGGGCTCTCTTTGCCCGGTTCGGTGAGGGTTCCACGGTACTCGCGCATTTCGGTGGCGTTCAGGTCACAGACATACGCTTTCCCCATGGTGATGAGCTTTTCCGCCCACTCATAGAGCTGTTCGAAATAGTCGGAGGCGTAGTAGAGACGGTCTTCCCAATCGAAGCCGAGCCAGCGGACATCTTCCATGATAGAATCGACGTATTCAGTCTCTTCCTTGCTCGGATTGGTGTCGTCGAAGCGAAGGTTACAGAGGCCGGCGTAATCTCTGGCGATACCGAAATTCAGGCAGATTGATTTGGCGTGGCCGATATGGAGATAGCCGTTCGGTTCCGGGGGAAAGCGGGTATGGACGCGCTTCTCGAACCGACCCGAGCGGTTGTGCTCATCGATAATATCGCGGACGAAATTGGTCGCGAGGGGTGTTTGACCCTTTTCGTCAGCGTTCTTGTTTGGAATGTCCGTCATTTTGCTCTTCTCAATTTCCCATCGACAGCCGACTCGTTTCAGGACGCGCCGGGGGCCGATTTTTTGGGGTTAGTGAAGCGGTAAATGTACGAGAAATCCCGGTTTTGGCCAATGGAAATGTTGAGGGAGATTACGGGTTGGGGTCGACACGCAATATGCTTTGTAAGAATGGGTCCGACTGAATATACTATTAACAGAATGCACCCTGGTTCGTCTTAGCATTGCTGGCTTAAAGTCGGGAGGTTACAGTAGTATGAAACGAATCTTTATCCTCGTGGCTCTGGCGCTGGTTGGGATGGCGACATCGCCCGACCAGGCAATAGCCAAAGATAATCCATTCACCGGGCGAAGGAACTTCGCCTTCAATCCGGCCCCCCGGAGCGAGTGCGACTGGCACATGATTACTGAATCAAGTGTCCTCTACCAGATCGGTCGAAGCACCCCTGGCGCCCGATCCAGTCGGACGTTGCTCTCCTGGCAGATCGGGTTCATGGCCAACACCAGCAGGAATCAGTCCTGGGGAGGCGCACTCATGTTTGGCCTCGGAGACGACCGAAGCCGGTTTGGATTTGGGCCAGTTTACAAGTACTGGCTGAAGAAGCGCGCCTTTATCGATCTGTCCGGCGGGCTGATCATTGCAGGACAGGAGGAGGACGCAGACCTGAAGGGAAACGGCTGGTATGCGCAGGCCGGTCT
>JBATNE010000155.1:0-6096 GCA_049290195.1 Candidatus Zixiibacteriota bacterium | reverse complement strand
CAGTTGACGTGTGACGACTATGACGTGCGCAAATTTATCGTCGACATTCTCGGTTTGATCAAGGACAAACGCGCCGTTGAACCCATCTGTCAGAGACTTTGGGACGAAAACGTGAATGTCGCGTGTTCTGCGGCCGAGGCGCTCGGCGAGCTCGGATCAGACCTGGCGATTCCCCACCTGATCGCAGCGTTCGACAAGACGCCGGACCTTCGGGTCCAGGCGGTCGAAGCATTCGGCAAGATCAAGGCTATAAAGTCCCTGCCAAACCTGTATATGTGGCTGACGGTCGACGATCCGGTCACATTATATGCCGTGATCGAGGCTATCGGCAGCATTGGTGCGCCGGAATCGGTTGCCAAGCTCGCTCCGTTCCTGCAGCATGCCGACGAACCGATTGCCGAAGCGGCTATGAGCGCAATAATCTCGATCAGTGTTCAGTCCGGCGGAAAGGTCGAAGTCGACCTGCCACTGGATCGATTTACCGATTATCTCTTCGACGGGGTACGTCGCGGCAACCAACAGATTGCGGACTTTACGCTGTCCCGCCTCAAACACTGGTATGGGTCCAAGGTGGTAAGAAATCTGCTCGACGTGATCGAATATGTCGATGACGATCGTTTGAGCGTGATCACCGAAGCCCTTATCAATATAGGTCCTTCCGCAGGCAAGCAAGTGATTGCCCGGATGGGTACCGCGAACAAAGAAACCAAACTGAGACTGCTGGATATCGTCAAGCAGTTTATCGATAGCGATCTGGCCGAAGCCCTGATGGCTGTAGCCAATGATCCCGAACCTGATGTCCGTCAAAAGATCGCGCACATACTCGGATTGTCCGGGCATGCCGGCGCGTCGGAGACGCTGAAGAAGCTGGCGCTCGACTCCAACGGCCACGTCCGTGGAGCCGCGTTCGCCGCGCTCGGATGGATTTCCGGAGATAATGATGTCGATTTCATCTTCAGCGGTATGGACGACAAGTATCCGGACGTACGCGAAGCAGTCGTGGGTGCGCTCATTATAGTGGGCGGTCCCCGGGTTGTGGCAAAGCTTACGGCCGATTTGTACCATGAAAACGTGGAACGGCAGCGGCTGGCAGCCACGGCGCTTGGGTGGATTGGAGAATCGGCGGTCGTTGAACCGCTACTCCGGGCAGTGAATCATCCGGATGCAGGCGTTCGCAAATCATCGGTAGCAGCCTTGGCCCGTATAGGCTCGGTTGCAGATGTTGAACCGATCGTGCTGGCACTGAATGATGAGAACAGCGGGGTTCGGAAAGCGGCCGTGTCGGCGCTGGTAACCCTTCGTCCCGAGTCCGCCATCCAGGATATCCGGTTGCTGCTGGATGATCCGGACGTTTGGGTGCGCTATCATACGATCAACGCGATCGTTGATCTAAAACGCAGTGATTATGCAGAGTATCTGATGCCATATCTGGCAGACGATCAGGATATCATCAAAATTGCCGCCGCCAAGGCACTGGCCCAGTTGAACGCAACTGAGGCCCTGCCGGCACTTCGCCAGCTGTCGAACGAACGGAACAAAGACGTCGTTCAGGTAGCGGGCCAGGCGGTTTCATCGCTTGGAGGAAGGCCGTAATGGACAACCGTCATTCAATTCTCGTTGTCGACGACGAATTACTCATTCGCGATTTGCTGTACGACTTCTTTTCGGCGCAGGGATGGTCCATTTCGGTGGCCGAGAATGGGGAGAAGGCAATGGAGGCGATGGGGCTTAAGTCGTTCGACATCGTTTTGAGTGACATCAAAATGCCGGCAATGGACGGGCTTGTATTGACCGAAGAAGTAAAGCGGCGCCATCCTGGCACGCCGGTCGTCTTGATGACCGGTTATCCGTCGGTGGACAGCGCGGTAGCCGCGCTTCGCAGCCGGGTAGTCGACTATATCGTCAAGCCGTTCAACATTCACCAGTTATACAAGACCATCGAGTCTGCAGTGAAAGCAGATGCAGATTAAAGGCGAAACTCGCGTAATCCCAGGGGGCGGAATACTACAATGATCGGGGCTAACGAACACGACTTAGAAATGTCGACCGAAGAATTCCAGATGATTCGCGATTTCATCCTGGAACGGAGCGGCATCTATTTCGCAGAGAATAAGATGTACCTGGTCAAGAACCGGCTGGCGAAACGCATGGCTGAGCTCCAGATTAAGACGGTTCGAGACTATTTCTACCATGTGAAATACGATACATCAATGCGTGAATTCAACAAGTTGATGGATCTGGTGACGACCAACGAGACAAGCTTCTATCGGAACGAACCTCAGTTGCTGAGTTTCTCCGAGGAAGTGCTGCCGCTGTTGATCAACGAAAAGATTGCGGACAAGGGGACCAAGAGCATCAAGATCTGGTCCGCAGGCTGTTCCACCGGTGAGGAGCCGTACACCCTTGCCATACTGATCCTCGAACGGCTGAGATCGCCGATCGGGTGGAATATCGAAATCATCGCCAACGATATTTCCGAGGAAGTTCTGCAGAAGGCGCGCCTCGGCGAATACAACGGCATCACGCTTCGGGCGGTGTCGCCTGACATTCTGAACAAGTACTTCACGAAGAACGGCGAGCTCTACAAGGTCAAGCCGGAAGTCCAGAGTCTGGTCAAGTTCTCGCACATGAATTTGAACGATTCGCGGAAGCCATCGATGGTTTCCGGCATGGACGTGGTGTTCTGCCGCAACGTGATGATTTACTTCACCGATGAGGTCAAGAAGCAGCTGGTGCGCGGGTTTTACAATGCCCTGCGACCGGGCGGCTACTTCTATATAGGGCACTCCGAAACGCTTCACGGCATTTCGAAAGCGTTCAAGCTGGTGTATTTCAAGAACGCACTGGTCTATCAGAAGGAAGCGACTCCGGTGGCGGGAACAACGTCGGATCCGACAGCGACAACCTCGGCACTGACCAAAGTAGCGGCGGGTGGGGCAACATCCTCAGCCAGTCGCGCCCTTGATCTGCTTTCCAAGATCAAGGCGGCGAATGCGGGGATAAAGAAATGAAGAACATCTTACAGAAATACGATATGAGGCATGATGTATGAGCAGGACGATTTTAGTGGTCGATGATTCACCGACGGTCGTCAAGTTCGTGTCGTTTTCCCTTCGTAGCAGCGGCTTCAATGTGGTCACTGCCTGCGATGGAATGGACGCGATTGAGAAAATGTCGCACCTGCAGGAGGACGTCAGTCTGGTCATCACCGATTTGAATATGCCGAATCTGGATGGTTACAGCCTGATCGGGACGTTGCGCCAGAACGAGCGCTATCGATCCACGCCGATCATCATCCTGTCGTCGGAAGACGGGGCGGATGATCGCAAACGGGGGATCGACGTGGGAGCATCGTCATATCTCGTAAAACCCTTCAAGTCATCGCTGTTGTTGACTGAAGTCGGTAAGTTTTTGGGCGACAATAAATAGTATCAGGCCGCAGCTAGGAGGATACATGGCTAATTTGAAGATCATAGCTGTTGATGATAGTCCGACCATGCGCAGGATCATCATCAATACGCTCAAGCGGGCGGGGTTCGAGGATGTCATCGAGGCCAGTGACGGCAAGGACGCTCTGGCAAAGATGAAAGTCGAAAAAGTGAACTTTGTGATTACGGACTGGAACATGCCCGAAATGGACGGTCTGACGTTTGTATCGACCATTCGGGCCACTGACGAATTCAAGGGACTTCCCGTGCTCATGGTAACGACGCGGTCGGTCAAGGAAGACATCGTGGAAGCCATGAAGGCCGGCGTCAATAACTACATCGTGAAGCCTTTTACCCCGGAAACCCTGAAAGCCAAGATCGACCAGATTCTGGCCGGATGAACTGTAGTACACAGGGAGGTACCCATGTCAGAGAACGAATCTTTGCAGTTACGCATACAGAATGAAGTGGCCGACCTGTCGCGCGCTCTCACGGGTCTGATCGAGAACTTTCAGAAACTGCGGAGCCCACTGATGGAGTCGCACGAGAAAGTGCCGCAGGCGACCAGTCAGCTGGACAAGATCAGCGCTCAGACCGAGGCCGCAGCCGGCCGGATGCTCGATACGGTCGAGCAGATCACCCAGCGAGATCAGGAGATTATCGACGGTCTCAAAGCCATCATGAGCAACGGTTCGGCAAGCGTCGCTGATTGCATGCCGACACTGAACGTCATGGCCGACAAGGCCAACACCAATCTCAATGATGCCTATGCGATAATGGATGCCCTGCAGTTTCAGGATATCACGTCGCAGCAGATGGACCATGCCGCTTCTCTGCTCGAGGAGATCGAAGGAAAGCTGCACAGCATATTGAGTATTGTCGGGTTTGACGCACTTGGTGACGCGCCGGATTCCGTGAAGAAGAAAGTCCGGGCTTATGATCCGCATGCGGACATGTATGAAAAGAAGACAGACCAACAGGCTATAGATTCGCTATTTCAGCGCACCAAAGGCTGATTACGGGGGAGTAATGACCAGCGATACTGACATTCTCCAGGAGGACATGAAGGAGATCGTCGATGACTTTCTCGTGGAAGCCGACGAACTGCTGCATTCTCTTGACAACAATCTTGTGAAGCTCGAGAGCACGCCGGCCGATCTCAATTTGCTTAATGAGATTTTCCGGGCCGCGCATACGATTAAGGGAACATCGAGCTTCCTTGGATTCGAACAAGTCACGGATTTGACACACAAGATGGAGGATGTTCTCAACAAGCTCCGCAAGGCGGAGCTGGTTGTAACGTCTGAGATCATGGACGTTTTGTTGCAGTCGCTGGACATTCTCAAGGAACTCATTGAGAAGGTACGCGTCGGCGATTCCGGCCAGCTGGAACTGGCTGAAATTCTGGAGCGGTTGATAGCCGCCCAGGACCAGCAGGCTGGTCCGAAACCGGCAGTTCCATCGGCGGCGCCGAAGGCAATCCCGGTCAATGCTTCGGCCGTTGAACACAGCACGGCCGCTGCCGTTCCGGAAGCCGTATCGCCGGAACCAGTGGCAAGCCATCCGGAGACCAGTGCCGTGCCATCCGGCCCCCAGAAAAAGGGAGCGGAGAAGAAGAGCTCTTCGGATCAGACCATTCGCGTCGATGTCGATCGTCTTGACTCGCTCATGAATCTCATGGGTGAACTCGTTCTGAGCCGCAACAGCCTGATACAGTCGATCAACCGGATAAATGGCGATGACGCTCCGACCGGTCACATCGAGAAGCTGAACCAGTCGGCGGCGACGGTCAATTATATCACTACCGAGCTGCAAATGGCGGTCATGAAGATGCGGATGCAGCCGGTGGGGAAGGTGTTCAGCCGCTTCCCGAGATTGGTTCGCGATCTGGCACGTGATTCGGGAAAGCAGATCGATCTAGAAATCTCCGGGGAAGAGACCGAACTCGACAAGTCGGTTATCGAGGAAATCGGTGACCCGCTGGTACACATTATCAGGAATTCCTGCGATCACGGCATTGAAATGCCCGACGCTCGGACGGCGAAGGGGAAGCCGGCCAAGGGAGTCGTGCGGTTAATGGCGGGTCAGGAAGGGTCCAACATCGTTATCCGCATTCAGGATGACGGCAAAGGGCTTGATGTTGCGGCAATCCGCAGCAAAGCAGTGGAGAAGGGATTGGCGACCCGTCAAGAAGTCGACAAGATGGCGGATCGCGATGTCTTCCGGTACATCTTTGAAGCCGGATTCTCCACGGCCAAGGTGGTTACCGACGTATCCGGCCGCGGAGTCGGCATGGATGTTGTCCGGACCAATATTGAAAAGTTGAATGGTCTCATTGAACTGGAATCCAAAATCGACCAGGGAACGACCATTACCATAAAGCTTCCGCTCACGCTTGCCATTCTTCAGGGACTCCTGATCGAATCGGACAAGGAAGTGTTCATCCTGCCGCTGTCGTCGGTAATCGAAACCGTCAAGACGGCGCAGTCCGATGTGAGCTATATCAACCAGCGGCCGGTGTTGCGACTCCGGGACGAGATCATCCCGGTGATCAATCTGCCGTATGTCTTGCAGAGCGATCGTCGCGGTCTGATGCTTGCCGAGAAACCGTATATCGTTGTCATCGGTCTGGCCGACAAGAAGCTGGGCGTCAACATGGATCGGTTCC
>JBATNE010000154.1:0-11273 GCA_049290195.1 Candidatus Zixiibacteriota bacterium | reverse complement strand
TGTACACACTCAATGACCATATTCTGAAGGACGGCTACAACGGCAAAGGCATCCCGCCTGATGTCGCCAGCGACTTGCATTCTAAAGACTTAGTCACCTTCGCCGCAGCCTGGCTGAAGAAGTGACCACCACCATTCCCGGCAGGAGCCAATAACTTTTGCCTGGTGGCCCACCTCTTTGAGGTGGGTTTAACTCCTGTTCAGGGACGCCCTGACTTTCGTCTCATCGTGACTCAGTCCCCATACTAATTCACATTGCACTATCCTAATTCCCTCCTATATTAGCATCGACTAAACCGTCCGCGTTACCTTTGAAGGAGACCCTCGTGCCGCAGGATCTGTATCTCCTGGCCGCTACTGCCGCAACCGTCGGCTTTATCCATACCGTCGCCGGCCCGGACCATTACCTCCCGTTCATAGTCATGGCCAAGGCACGCAATTGGTCCACTACCAAGACCACTTGGATCACGATACTCTGCGGACTCGGTCACATTGGAAGCTCCGTGATCCTTGGCCTCCTGGGCGTTGCCCTTGGAATTGCCGTCTCAAAGCTCGAAGGCCTCGAGTCCATTCGCGGAAATATCGCCGGCTGGGCGCTCATCGCCTTTGGCCTGATCTACTTGGTCTGGGGAGCACGACGGGCCATCCGAAACAGGCCCCATTCGCATTTACATCTTCACCGGGATGGCAGCGCCCATCTCCACAAGCACGTACACCACGAAGATCATGCCCATGTGCACGATGAACAGGGGAGAGTCAATATCACTCCATGGGTGCTCTTTACGATTTTCGTCCTCGGCCCCTGTGAACCACTAATCCCGATCGTGATGTACCCAGCAGCTCAACATTCTACCGTTGGGTTGATAACCGTTACCGCCGTATTCGGATTCGTCACGATCGCGACTATGCTCGGTATTGTGCTGGCCACGAGCTTTGGCATGAAACTGCTTCCAATGGGGAAACTCGAACGGTACAGCCATGCACTCGCCGGCGGCTCTATCCTCATGTGCGGTCTGGCTATCCAGTTCATGGGACTCTGATTAATTTATATTACTTGCCGTGAAACCATTCATGGAGCACATTGTAGAACATAGACAGCTCTGGAGTAATAGTTGATTCGTTTTACCGCTTTGTTCTCAATTGTAATCCTCCTGACCGCCTCAGTGGCCGGATTTGCCGGCTATTGCCGGGTCGTCTCCGGTTCCTGCCGGAGCGAAGCGCGACCCACGGCCGGTTGCAGGCAGCAAACTTGTTCGGCAAGATCTGATCATTCCGCTGCGCCAACCCGCCGCTGCCGAAGTCGGCAACAGGCCTGCACCAGCAGCGCCACCTGCCGGGAAAACTCCGGGGAGTGTGCCCAGAAACAGAGCTGCCCGACAAAACTGTGTCCCTTGATGACTAAACAGGTTGCCGATGGCCCTAACCGCTCAAGATCACTCAACGTAGACAATACCAAAGTGAGCCTCGTAGTCATTTCATCGACTCCGACCTCTTCCTCTTGGACCATTTTACCGCAACCTGATCATCCGCCCTCCGGCATCCCCCGATCGATCTCCTCACGCGTTCTGCGAATTTGATCCTGTGCAGCGACCATGAATTCGCGTGGTCATCATCAGGAGATAATTTGTGAATAACGTTTTCAAAGGAGATTACCTTGAAGAAACAACTTTTGACGCTCATCGTTGCGCTGGCAGTACTGCTGGCCTTTGGCCTGGGAAATATCGCCGTAGCCGCTGATTCGGCTTGCTGCAAAGCCGGTAACGGCCAGTGTGCGAAAGAATGCAAAGACAAAGCCCAGTGCGGCAAAGACTGCAAAGATTGCAAAGATTGCAAAGACAAAGCTAATTGCACCAAAGCGTGCAAAGAGAAGTGTCAGGGCAATAAGGACTGCAAAGACAAGGGAAAGTGCACCAAGGATTGCAAGGACAAAGGAAAGTGCTCCGAGGCTTGCAAGGCGAAGTGCCCTAAGAAATAGATCTGAAGTGAATACGCCGTAATTGGAAGGGCTGCCTCATTTGAGGCAGCCCTTTTTGCATCGCTGCATGAATTCATCCCTCTGCTCTGATCCTTACTCCGTCCCCCGGACTTTCGTCTTGAACGAAACTCTGTCACGTTATTGTTGAATGGCATAGTCGCGCCAATCATTAGGAGGGGTCCTATGCGAGTAGTGGGATTGTTCAATTCCATTTACACCAAAATAGTGTTTGGGGCAATTGTGGCCGGTGGCATGTCCCTTGGCAAACGCCTCAACCACCTGCCAATGTACCGCCGGTAGAATTGTATCGGTGTTATCAGGCAGATGGATTGGCAGAAAGCGAACGGCCGTTCGCAAAAACCCGATTCAATGCGCTCGCAAAGGTTCGCGCAGTTGGAAAAACTGTTGTGTCAAAGGGATTCAGAAGCACCCCCGCACGGAGTACGTTTTATGTACCAAATCGCGCCAGAAGCTGAGTTGAGCGGCGTATGTGGAGGGACTATGGTACAAGGGAGAGTTATACCCGATTCGTTCCGTGGGAATTGGGGTTCATGGAAAATAGTAAATATCTGAAACGAACCCAATTGGATTCGCACAACCCGTTGGAAATGAATGGCTAGTGAATTTGAGGCATGGAAAAACGAAGCCAAACGAACCCAATCGTGAATGTTCGAGGTGAGCGTGCGACGCGAAGAATCCCGCCTTCGATCGGGATGAGAGCGAAGACGAGCACTGAGAAAAGTCGTCGGGCTGAACGGAGTCGAAGCCCGTTTGGCCCAGGTGCCGCACCCGAAGGGTGCGTCTGATTAAAACGAACCCAGTTACTTGGACTTGCAAATGGCGCAATAAGATAGAAAAGTCACCTGGCCTCATGGTGTGGACAACGTGACACATCTGGCCCCGACGAAACAGGTCGTTGCCAAATGCGGTAAATTTGTGTAACATTGTGCCGCGTCGCCGTTTGCCGGAGTGGTGGAATTGGTAGACACCAGGGACTTAAAATCCCTTGCTTCCGAAAGGGGCGTGCCGGTTCGAGCCCGGCCTCCGGCACTTATCACATTGAGGATTGTAAATATGTCAGACAAATTCATGCTCTGGTCAATCTGGTTCATCCTGCCGGCCTGTCTAGCCTATGCCATCTATCTGACTGCCTCGGACGAGGACGAACAAGAGGCATAGAGCTACGCGGACAGGTCGATCGACCAAATTGCCACGCCAAATGAAAAGCCCCTGTCCATCGAGGACAGGGGCCTTATCGTAAATGTGAGATCGAGTCTTAGTGAGTGTTCACGTACGCGCTGGAACTCCAGCTGAGGTCCTGGGCATACTTGAAATTGGGGATGCCTTCGGAGCGATCTTCTTCGAGCATCTGATAGTTCCATACAGCGCCGGTAATACCTTTGTCGGGCACAGCGACAGCCTTCGGAGCGTAGGTGGTATCGGCACCGGTGATCGTGCGAGTCATGACGCCCTTACCATAGAGGACCTTACCGAGTGAGTCCATCAGCCCAACGAATTCGGTCTGGTAGCCTTCGACTACGCCGTCTTTGTCAAAGTCATACGTCGCTTTTACCGTATCGGCGATAAAGTCGAACGAAGTCTTCGCTTTGGCGTGGCACGGGGTGCACAGCGGAGCAAGGTTGTAACCGGATTCTTCGTCAACCATATTCCAGCTATGGCCGCCGATCTTGTTTCCATCGTGAACCTGCGGGTTCCCCATGTGACAACCGATACAGCCGTCGTCAACGCCGCCTGCGTGACCGGACGTTGTATAGGTGTAACCGGCATACTGATAGCCGCCGGTGCCCTGAAGCAGGTCAGCCTGCGGACCATGGTGCGGACCAAAACGACTGGACAACGTCTTGTTGTCGACAACTTCGACCGTCACACTGGTGCGGTTGTGGTGACAATTGGCGCAAAGATTGGCCTTGCCATGATCAAATACTACACCATTGACCAGAGTGTATGCCGACGCAATGCGAAGCGACATGTCGCCGCGCGTGTGCGGATCGTGACAGGTAAAGCAGCCGATCGCGCTGACGTTCTCATACGGACCTTCGACCAGGCCAGAGTCCAGCCACTTGATAAAGCCCTGCTGGTTGTGGCACTTGGTGCAGTCGTTGGACGCGCCGTCGCGGTTGGTATAGTCGACGCTGTTGCCGGAAGCGTGAATAGAATGCGACCATTCACCTTCAGCCTGAAGAAGTGCGCCGGTTTCATCGTTATGGCACTTCATGCATTCCTCTGAGTTCAGCCCCTGCTGAACCTGGGTGATCTCGTTCGTCACCTTCCGTTCGCAGCCCCATACAAAGAGGAGCGCGACAGCCAGTAACACAAATAAGACGATTGTGCGTTTCATGGTATCTCTCCTTAGAAAGTTATATCCTTCGAAAGACTTATTTCTACGATGTTGCCCGTGTAATACTGATCACGGACCAGATAGTTATCGAAATTGAATACGTTGTACTCGACATTGAGATGATGGTTCTTCAGGAACGTGTAGCCCAATCCGAAATTGAGCGACGACTTCTCGACATCGACACTCCGGCGGCTGCGGTAATACGTCCCGCCGAACTCCGCTTCGAGCCCGTGATACTCTGGCGACCGGAGTTCACCGGTGATCACGTGATCCGAAAACTGGTAGCCGACATAGTCGCTCAGGTTCTCATACTTCCCGAGGTAGTATGAGTACGTCGCAGTGAAACTGCCGTACGCCTTGCGGGCGAGTGTCAACTGCGCGGTGGCCGACGTATAGTCGACCCGGCTGTTGACGTCGTCGTTCTTGCGAATCTTGTTCTCATACTTGAGCGAGAGCGAACCCCACGCCGTATCGGTATACTTGCCGAACACGTTGTAGCGGGAGGCATCCTCTGCGCCGTTCAGAATCTGCCCTTCCTTGACATCTTTCTTCCGTGTGGAGAAGAAGCCCGAGAAGAACAGCTGGTTCATTGGCTTCAACCAGCCGCTGGCCAGAAAGCCGTTGGAGGTGGTCTTGTTGAAGAAATCATCGGCGATCCGATATTCCCATCCGGCGCGAAGGCCGCCGTAACGGGGCCAGTTCTTGCCGACCGTGGCAACGTGCAGAACGTTATCGTATTCATGAAGCGGCTTGACGTGCTTCGTCATGCTGTAGACGATACGATAATCAGCCACAAAATTGTCGGGCAGGTATGCCTTGACCGATCCCCACGGCTGATTGGTGCGCACCCGGCTGCTGTCCACATCGCTCTTGTCGCGACGATAGAGATAACCACCGGTGAACAACAACCACCGCGCGCCGGGGAAGGAACTCGTCCCGACCAGGTTCACGTTGTCCGCGTTGCGGTCAAAGTTGTTGGCCGTATTGTCGTTGAAGGAATAGTGGCGATAATCGAATCGAACCGTGCCGTACCGATCTCCGACTTCTGTCCCGAGATGGTACATCGTCTGGCGATAGTCGACCGAATTCAGAATCGTGTCGTCGATAGGGGAGAGCACTTCGAACTGCTCTCCATGCTTCGATGTCACGCCATAGCCGCCTGAGACCTTGAAGTAGCGTCCGATCTGATATCGGGCATCTACACCGGTGGTGGCCCGGCGCGTATATTTGGTGCCGTCCCAGTCATACGTGCGTCGATACTGGCTGTTATTGACACTGAACGTGTAGCGACCCGGCTTGTTCAGGGTAGCCAGCAGATTACGATTGTTCATCGTAATGTTATTCATGTCAGCGGCGAAGGTCGCACCGTTCTGGAAGGAATAGATCCAGTCGTTCAAGGAAAGGCCGAACCCCTCATACAGGTTGTATCGCCCTTGATCGACCGCCTGGTTCCCGTCGTCATCAATGTACGTATAGCCGAGTTTGACCCTGCCCGATCCGGTTTCAGCCGCTGCGTAACTGGTCAATCCGAGGAGCAGGACGGCGAGCATGCACACTGGAGTTAGTATATGTCTCTTCATTTCGTCACCCTCCTCAATTCAAGCCGTGGCAATAACAGGACCGACCGAATTTGGCCCCAATGTTCTGGTCAACCAGGGCGTGATTGGAAAACGAGCCGTGGACGTCAGTGTGACAGGTCAAACAGGGCATGTTCGCGTACACCCCCTGATGCATGGTCTTGTGCAACGGTACCGTATGGCACTGTGAGCACATCAGATCCCCCGGCTGCTTGAGCAGGTGATCATTCTCACTACCATGCGGACTGTGACACTCCACGCATCCTGAACCGTCGGCCGCATAGGCGGTCACGGCCGGATGTTCATACGGATATGGCCCGGTTATATCCGCATGACAATCCTGACACACTCGGTTGGCGTCATATGCCTGCGCGTTGTCGCGCTGTTTGACAAAGGTGTGGCAACTCAGACAGGTCATGGCACCCTGACGCACTGGGTGCGCAGAGCGACGCATGAACTGAGTCTTGATGTCGCCGTGGCAATCCAGACAGAATGCCGACTTGGCATCCCGCATCAACGTCGGCGTGCCGGAATGGACGGAGTGGCACGACGAACAATTGAGTCGCTGGAGATTGTGGGCGTTAAATCCGTAGTTGTCCATCTCCGGGTGGGGATTGTGGCACTCGCTGCAAACCTGGAGCGCCTTGTCACCACTGAGACTGGCCGGATTGGTGATATTGTCCTTGGATGGTTCAGCTACATGCTGATCGCCCCCCGCGTGACAACTAACACACTGTACAACCGCCGGTGATCCATCGCCCTGGACACCCAGCCGGTGCACTGTCTTCGCAAGCGTCTTGTCGTAGCCGTCGTGGCACTCCAAGCAGGCCGAACTCTCCGGTCCTTTTGGTGCCGTCGCGGCCTGAGCCGCCGAAAGCCACGAAACGAGGAAGATTGCGCATAGACCTAGTAGGGTCACTATCCTAATCTTCTTTTCATTCATCCTTCACCTCGAAATGGCCGTTCACGCACTGTCACAGCAGTGTCATTTGGTCACCAAGTATATCGACAATTAGTACGGATTCAATATAAAAACTGTTGAATATCAGCTAATTAGGAGCAGGAATGCGTACCTAACGGTATACAATTAAGTCTTGATTTTTAAGCTCCCCAGGGCCAATAATTTGGGTTCTAAGGCACCCAAAAGTAGACAATAACGGACATGAGCTTGTGAAAACTGTACTAAAGGGGCAAAGCTAATCTGTTCAACAACTGAACAGATAGGAGGTCTGTTATGGTCTGTATTGACCACGTAAAGTCGCGGTTTAGAGGTCGAACATCTTCCCTGGATTCAGAATTCCCCGCGGGTCAAACTGCCGTTTGATCTTGCGCATGAGCCCCACCGATGCCCCGTGCTCCATGGCAAACAAATCCTTGTGGCCAAGACCAATCCCGTGCTCGCCGGAAATGGTTCCCCCAAGTTCGATCGTCTTCTGAATAATCTGGTTGTTCAGCGCGTTCGCCAACTGCCACTCTCGATGGTCACTTTGGTTCGCCAACAACAATGCATGCAGCAGCCCAAGCCCAACATGCCCAAAAGTGAAAATCAAGATGTTGTTTCGGTCACCCAATTCATGACAGAATTCAACCATCTCTGACAATTTTGAAATGGGGAAGGCGACATCATTTCTGATGATTGACATGCCCGGACGATAGTGCTTGATGGCATCGGTAGCCCAGTGTCGAATCTCCCACGGTCGGTGACCGTCACCGAGAGTCAGCGGTTCTCCACCCAGGTCTCCACATATAGATGTCACCGCGTCGTTGCCCGCGTCCAATAGCGGGCGAGGACCATGGAACTCCAGAAACAGACACGGTACCTCTTCCAGAGCGTAATCCTTAAGTTGATTGAGCGCCGAAATCAACCGGCGATCGAGGAACTCGATCGCAGCAATGTCGAGCCCGTAACGTCGTATCTCCGACACTGCCTTGGCGGCATCGCTCTCCGACTTGAATTTGAATGCAGCCTGCAAGCGGTCTTCCGGAATCCCTGAGAGCTTCAGCGTAATGGACGTGACTATCGCCAGCGTTCCTTCGGAACCCGCCACGAGCTCGACAAGATTGTATCCACTCGAGCGCTTCACTGCCCGATTTCCCAACTTGAGGACTTCGCCTTCCCCCGTGACAACCTCGAGCGCTAGAATATATTCTCTGGTCCCGCCGTATTTGACCGAATAGATACCGCTGGCGTTGGTGGCTACCATACCTCCGACCGTGGCAACGTCCCCGGATCCGCCCGGCGAGGGAGGGAAGAAGAGTCCTTCCCGTTTTAGGTACGCGTTGAGATTGTCGTAGATGATCCCCGGCTCGACTTCAACCTGAAGGTCCTCCGGCCAGAAGTTCTTTATCGCCACCATGCGGCTCAGATCCAGCACGATCCCATTTTTCTCGGGAATTGTCGAGCCCTCAAGGGCGCTGCCGGCGCCGCGCGTTGTGATCGGGACTCCTGATTGAGCACAGCGCTTGACCACTTCGGCAATTTCCGTGCTATTGGCTGCCCAAATAACGGCAAGCGGCGTGACCGCAGGCAGAGTCGATTCATCCCGCGACACCACCGCAAGGTGGTCGGGGTGCGTGGAGATCCGGTCGGCCGGAACAATCTTCTTTAGTTCTTCAATGATGTTCATAGTGACCCAAATTTACTCCGAAGGATCGCGGCTGTGAAGAAAAAAATGCCGATAGAACAGCAACACTTGTGCTAACTCGGATTGCGGGGTGCCAACGCTCTATGATTGACGCCCTCAGCATCGACCGGTATACTTAGGAATGGATGCATCGTCGAAACACCAAGGAGACAGGGTGAAAACTGGACCCGACAATCCAACCGGCCGCCTCATCTGGTTCCTGCAGGAACGCGCCAAGGAACTCAGTTGTCTATACAAGATCGAAGAACTGCTTAACCGCACCGACGCGGCGGTTGACGATGTCTGTGCCGACATAGTTCAGGTCATCCCGTCCGGCTGGCAATACCCGGATTCCTGCTGCGCTCAGCTCAGCGTACTCGGCAATCAATTTTATTCAGACAAGTTTGCTCAGACTCAGTGGGTCCTGCACGCCCCCATAAAGGCGCTTGATGATCAGGTGGGAATGATCAGCGTCTATTACACCAAGGAATTTCCCAGTATGGATAAGGGACCGTTCCTCAAGGAAGAGAAACGCCTCATTCAGACAATAGCCGACCGGCTCGGTAATTTCGTCGCCTACCAGCAGATGAAGTCGGTCTTCAGCCGGTATCAGACGGCGGCCCGGAGCATTGACGAAAAGCCCACTCGAAGTTGGCGTGTTTTGGTCGATCTGCTCAGCCATACCGACCGAAACCTGTACTATCGCATCAGTCAAAAGATGCTCAATCATCTTTGCTGGAGCGGCTTGGAGCCGGCCAAGAAACTACGTGGCACCTATTCGAGCGGCGCCCTGGGTGGGGAAGAGCTGTTTGCAGATTCGAATGTCCCGCTCGACAATACCACTCCGCAGCTGGCCGAAGACAAACTTGCCGAACTCACCTTTGAATTGGCCGAAAAGCACCTTGCCTCGGAAGAAATCCAGGGGATGGTCGAGAAGTGGGTGCACCAGGACAAGCTGAGCTTTCTCGTTCAGTCCCTCATCAGCCTCACGTCGACAATTCCCGAAGTCGTCGAATCTATCCGCCGTTACAAGCGAATGATGCCGCAAGGCATCGATTTGCCGTACCTCACTAAGGAGGGTGTGCTCGTCACTCTCACGCGCCGGCTGTTTTCCGAGCAGCTCGACTTCATCCAAATCGCCAAGAAGGCCATTGACCTCAACGATATCTTCGAACTGCTCCAAAAAGTGATCTACGCTCCAGACAGTCTGGGCATGTTGGGCGGCAAAAGCGCCGGACTGTTCCTCGCCGGTCAGATTCTCAAACGTGAATCCCGTTCCAACCCGCTTCTGGGTGGGGTAAAGACGCCGAAGACCTGGTACATCACATCTGATGTTATCATGAAATTCATTCACTTCAACAATTTCGAAGAGGTGATCGAACAAAAATATAAGAGCATCGCTCAGGTCCGCACCGAATATCCCAATATTGTCCATAGTTTCAAGACCGGGAATTTTCCGCCCGACATCATCAAAGAGCTTTCAATCGTGCTCGATGAATTCGGCACCACACCTATAGTAGTACGAAGCTCAAGTCTTCTTGAGGACCGGGCCGGTTCGGCTTTCTCAGGCAAGTACAAGAGCCTGTTCCTCGCCAATCAGGGGACCAAAGAAGAGCGATTAGTCGCTCTCCTGGATGCCGTGGCTGAAGTCTACGCCTCTATCTTTGGACCGGATCCGATCGAGTACAGAGCCGAACGCGGACTGTTGGACTTCCACGAAGAAATGGCCATCATGATCCAGCAGGTGGTCGGCACTCGAGTAGGTAAATACTATCTTCCTGCCTACGCCGGCGTTGCCTTCAGTCAGAACGAATTTCGGTGGTCGTCGCGAATCCGCCGTGAAGACGGTCTCGTTCGCATGGTCGTGGGCCTGGGGACGCGTGCCGTAGATAGACTCGGTGATGATTACCCAATCCTCGCAGCACCCGGCCAGCCGGGACTTCGCGCCAAAGCGACCGTTCAAGATGTCGTTCAGTACGCCCCCCGCAAGGCGGACGTCATCAATCTTGAGGATAATTGCTTTGAGACGGTGGAAATCGCCGACCTCATTAAAGAGTCGGGACAGGAATTCCCGATGCTCGGCGCACTTGTCTCCGTCTTCCATGGCGACCTGCTTCGGGCGGCTCAAGCCTGGTCACTCGATCCTGCCAAAGACGAACTCGTTGTCACGTTCGACGGTCTCTTTTCCGAGTCAGGATTCCTCAATCGCATGCAGGCGATCCTCAAAACGCTCGAAGGAAAACTCGGCCTGCCGGTCGATATCGAATTTGCCTGTGACGGCAAGGACTTCTATATCCTGCAGTGCCGTCCCCAGAGTCACTCCGATGATAGCGGCGGCGCCCGTATTCCTACCGATGTCCCGCCGGAGCGAATCCTCTTTACCGCCAATAAATATGTCACCAACGGACGCGTACCGGACATTACGCACATTGTATATGTGGATCCCAAGAAGTACGGTCAGCTCCCCGAACGATCGGACATGTTGGCGGTTGGACGAGCAGTGAGCCGATTGAATCAGGTTCTGCCGAAACAGCAGTTCATTCTGATGGGCCCCGGACGGTGGGGAAGTAGGGGAGACATTAAGTTGGGTGTGAGTGTCTCGTATTCTGACATAAATAACGCATCGGTTCTCATCGAGATCGCGCGCAAGAACAACAACTATACGCCGGATCTTTCATTCGGAACGCACTTCTTCCAGGATTTGGTTGAAGCCCAGATTCGCTACCTGCCGCTCTACCC
>JBATNE010000153.1:0-1553 GCA_049290195.1 Candidatus Zixiibacteriota bacterium | reverse complement strand
CGATTGGACCGAGTGAGGAGGAACAGGTGAAAAATCCCCGATCGCGTAGCGCCAAACTTCGCATCGCAGAAAGAATATAAAATTCTTTGACGCAGACGAAACGCGGATTACACGGACAGAAAAAGAGTATTGGTCGGCATGAGTCGGTGTGCAGTCAGCATGAGTCAGTAGAGTGAAAAATAAACATACAAAAGAATATGAACGCTCCCCAATGTACCGCGTATGGCGGTCGGCGACTCGCGCCGAATAAAAAGAAGAACGGATTTATTCAGAAGGGATTTTTAGTAATCATCGGGATATTCCTGTTTTCTGCCGGCAATTATCTCTTCTCGATCAATGAAAATGCGGTGCACGGGTATCGCATCCGTTCGTTGGAAAAAGAGATCGCAGTGCTCGAGAAGGAAAAAAATCAGTTGCAATCGAGTGAGGCGGAAATGCGCTCATTGGATCGGACGAAAGAGGCGAGCGCGCGCATGGGTATGGAACGAACGACGGATGTCATTTCTGTGGAGCGTTTAGGAGTCGTTGCTATGAAGTAATTATATCGTATGAGCAAAGAATTTCGTCCAGGTGATTTGTCCAAGGATCGGAGGATGAAGGGAGGCGTGGCGAGAGCTCGACTCCTTGTTTTTTTTGTCGTGATCGGGGCTCTCGCGATACTCTCCCGACTTTTCTTCATCCAGTTCGTGAGTCACGACAAGTGGGAGGGAATCGCCACGGGACAGTATGCGACGAATCGATCCCTTCAGGCAAAACGGGGCGAGATATTTTTTCACGATCATGGCGGACTCTATGCCGTCGCGGTCAATCGGGATGAGCCGTTCGTCTTCATCGTTCCTCGGGATATCGACGATGCCACGGTGATGGGTGAAGCACTCTCGAATATCCTCGGTCTGTCGAGGGAGGAAATCTTGAAGAAAATGGAACGCAGGGATGATCCCTTTGAAATGGTGAAGAAGAAACTCTCGCAGGATGAAGTATCGCGCGTGCGAGATCTCCAGATGAAGGGGGTGTATGTCGGATCCGAAACAAATCGGTACTATCCGGGCGGGGAATTCGCCGCGCCACTCATCGGCTTCGTCGCGGAACGGTCGGATGGATCTTCGGGGGAAGAAGGAAAATACGGGCTTGAGGCGGCGCTGAACGAATCGCTTCAGGGGACAAATGGAAATGTGGAAGAAGAACGGGATTCGGCAGGACGATGGATATCACTGACCGATCGTGTGCTCCATCCAGCGGAGAATGGTGATGATTATGTTTTGACTATTGATCGTACGGTGCAGTTCGAAGCGGAGAGAATCCTCCGGGATTCTATCGAACAATACGCGGCCGATGGAGGAACGATCGTCGTTATGGATCCGAAGACGGGGAGTATCCTCGCGATGGCGACCCTCCCGCAGTTCGATCCGAAT
This sequence comes from Candidatus Zixiibacteriota bacterium, assembly GCA_049290195.1. Taxonomy (GTDB): domain Bacteria; phylum Zixibacteria; class MSB-5A5; order GN15; family FEB-12; genus FEB-12. Next base: position 141 of record JBATNE010000153.1, on the reverse strand, counting down.
ACATTCGGTGAGGTGAAGCAGTATGAAACATTCCTCAACGGGGCGACGAGCATCGGGTATGAGCCGGGATCGGTGATAAAGCCACTCACTATGGCGATGGGCACCGAAGAAGGGAAAGTGAATCCGAATACGGAATATGTC
>JBATNE010000152.1:0-8040 GCA_049290195.1 Candidatus Zixiibacteriota bacterium | reverse complement strand
GACCCGACTGGCCTGGACAGTCGGAATGTATCGACTGCCCACGAAGTCGCGATTATTCTCAATGCCGCTTACAAGTATCCCGCTATAGCCAATATCACCTCGACCAAGACCTGGACCGCGAAAATCGTCAATCGGCGCAGGACGCTCTGTCCGCTCCGAAACACCAATCGCCTCATGTTCAGTTCTCCGTTTCAGGTGCTGGCCGGCAAGACCGGGTTTATCGAAGCTTCGGCTTATTGTCTGGCCACGCTTCTGTCCAACAATCGCGGTGACAAGCTCACGCTGGTAGTTCTTGGAGCGCCAGGGGGGAGTCTGAGGTTCAAGGAAGCCAAGAAACTGGCCACCTGGGGATTTGCACAGAACTAGTCGCCCATAATCACACCGACTATTCGGCCCGCTCTGGAGAGATTCCAACGCGGGCCTTTCTTTTGCACGGCCTAGCTGCTCTCCAGTCATCGAGTGGAAAGGAGTTGATAAAGGGTGGTCCAATGGACGGGAGCACAACGAGCGACGGCGCTCGGAGCTTTGGGTGTCGGTTCTGAGGTTGTGGGGGTAGGGATAAACCCTGGTCATTGTCTTAGGGTTTCCAAATAGCGTGTCCTATAAGATATATTATGTTAACTTCTGAGTCTAAGAAGAACCCCAAGGCGGGGTTCTTGATGATTGGTATTAGTCTTTGACTACGATATTAAGCAGTCGCCCTGCGACGTAGATCTTCTTGACGATCTGCTTACCGGCTGTGAATCCCTGCACTTTGGAGCTGGCCAATGCGATTTCCTCTACCTGGGCCTGACTGGAATCAGCTGCAACTGTAACTGAGTCTCTCAGCTTACCGTTGACCTGGACAGCAATCTCGATTGAGTCACCAACTACGGCCGCCGGATCGAACTCCGGCCATCGGGACTTGAATATCGACTCCTTGAAGCCGGCCGTCTGCCAAAGCTCCTCGGCCAGATGTGGTGCCATGGGCGCGATCATCTGGATCGACTTGAGTACAACCTGGTCATTTAAGGTCGTATCGGTAACTTTGTCCGGATCGTAGTCTCGCATGAGCTCCATGATGGCTGAAATTGCGGTATTGAACTGCAGCCGATCAATACTGTCCGAGACTTTCCTAACCGTTTGATTGAGCCGAACATACAGGGCCCGATCGTCCGATGATAGCGACTCAGGGTTAAAGTAACGCTTTAAGTCAGGCTTGGAGCCGCGATATTGCTTAATGAGCGGGTACATCTTATTGAGCATAAATTTTTCGACGCCGGTCAGGGTGTCGTTGCTCCAGAGAACTTCCTTTTCCGAAGGTGCCGTAAAGAACATCCCCAGGCGGGTCACGTCGACCCCGCGCGTTTCCATCAAACTGATCGGGGAGACAACATTGCCTTTGGACTTGGACATGACTTCGCCGGTTGAGTCCATGACCATACCGTGGTTGAACAGGCGGGTCGCAGGTTCGATACAGTCCAGCCAGCCGATGTCATGCAGGAACTTGGTAAAGAATCGGAAATACAGCAGGTGTCCCGTCGCATGTGTTATGCCGCCAATATACAGGTCGATTGGCATCCATTCATTGGCCAGTTCCTTCCGGTACGGCAGCTTGTCATTATGCGGGTCGATGTATCTGAGGAAATACCATGACGAACAGACGAAGGTATCCATGGTGTCAGGATCCCTTTCTGCCTCTCCCCCGCACTTTGGGCATTTGACGGCCATGAATGAAGGGATGTCCGCAAGTGGCGATCTTCCCTTTGGCTGATAATTGTCAACATGAGGCAGAACAACCGGGAGGTCCTTATCCGGAACAGGGACCATACCACACTTCTGGCAATGGATTATCGGAATTGGACAGCCCCAATATCGTTGGCGCGATATAGTCCAATCCTTCAGCTTGTAGTTGGTTTTTTTACGACCAAAACCCTTGGATTCTGCATGAACAGAGACCGCCTCGATAGCTTCGTCGCCTGCATTTCCATCGAAAAACGAAGAATTGACCATTGGGCCGTACTCCGTAAACGGCTCGTCTATAGCGCTATCGACCAATGACTTGGTTGTCGTATGCTGAATTACTACTTTAATCGGAATGCCGTATTTTTTGGCGAAAGCAAAGTCCCTGGTATCGTGCGCGGGGACAGCCATGACGGCACCGGTCCCGTAGCCGGCCAGGACATAGTCGGCCACCCAGAGCTGGATACGATCACCATTAAACGGGCTGATAGCGTAGCATCCGGTGAAGACACCGTCCTTGTCACGAGTGACTGCGGCCCGCTCAATATCCGTCCGGGACATGGCCATACGCTTGTATTCTTCGACCATTCTCTTATGTTCGGCATCCATAGGGAGACGGTCAAGCAGGGCCGATTCAGGTGAAACGGCCATGAAGGTCACACCATAAATCGTATCAGGGCGGGTGGTGAAGATGGGGAGCTTCTCCCCTGTTCCTTCGATTTCAAAGTCTACTTCGAGCCCGTGCGACCGACCGACCCACTCTTTCTGCATTGCCTTTACGTTGTCCGGCCATTCAGGCAGCGAATCCAGATCATCAATCAAGCGATCGGCGTATTGCGTAATCTTGAAGTACCACTGGACCTGGTCTTTTTTCTCGACCAGTGTGCCGCACCGCTCGCACTTTCCGTCTTTGACCTGCTCGTTGGCCAGTACTGTCTTGTCCTCGGGGCACCAGTTAACGAAACCACGTTCGCGGTATGCCAGCCCCTTGTTGAACAGCTGGATGAACATCCACTGGGTCCATTTGTAGTAATCCGGCATACAGGAACGAACTTCGCGCGACCAGTCGAAAGATATTCCGACCTTCTGCAGGGTCGTGCGGGAGACTTCGATATTTCCCAGAGTCCACTCTTCGGGGTGTATCCCGCGCTGGATGGCAGCTCTTTCTGCCGGCAGGCCGAAGGCATCCCAGCCAAAGGGGTGTAGGACCGACTTGCCGAGCATCATCTGGCGGCGGGCTACGGCATCTCCGATGATGTAGTTTCGGAAATGACCCATATGAATGTCGCCCGATGGATAGGCGAACATCACCAGCATATAAAACTTGTTCTTGGGGTCGGCAGTCTCCGGGGCTCGATTCAGGCCGGTTTCTTCCCAGTACTTCTGCCACTTGGCTTCGATTGTGCGGAAGTCGTATTTCGGGGCCGGTTTGGTAGATGTATCCATGACAATCTCTTTGTTTCAGACCTTTGGGAAATAGTAAGAAATGCCCCGGTGGACCGCAAGAGTTTATCCGGGCGGTTGGGTGTCAGGAGACGCGTCGGAATTTATTGAGAATAACGGTTCCGCCCGACATGGAATTGGTTACCAGGCACTTGAATCGCTCCAGGCCCAGGAGAGGTCCTGATGACTTGAGCTTGGCGCTAATAGAGAGCGGTGTGTCGTAGCCATAGATTGGAATTCTGCCGAGGTTTTCAGGAGTGTCTCCGGCGGTTGGGAATCGCATGGTGTAGCCGTACTTGAATCCACAGGCGCGGGCAACTTGCATCACGGTCGATGAAACCCTGCCAAACGGGTAGCTGATCGTATTCACCTCGGTGCGAATGATGTCTTCGAGGATTTCCTTCGATTGCCGCAGGTCTATCATCAACCGCCGTTCCGACAGGCTGGTCATATCGATATGCTGGTGACCGTGTGACCCAAACTGAACCCCCCGTTCCGCCAGCATTCGCATTGCCTGGCGATCCATATGAGGATCAACCCTGAACAGGTGCGAATAGTCCCACCTATTTGGTTTGCCAATGAGCGCAGTTGGAACAAAGATCAGCGGCTGAATCTCGAATAGTTCAATCAGTCTGGGGAGGACATCGGCCAGGTGGGCATAGCAGTCATCGAAAGTAAACGCCACAGGAATTCGGTTGTTGTCTCCCATCGGTCGGTAGATTGCCGGCACAAACCTGACATTGCGATTTTGCAGCAACCGAAGGAGCTGTTCGAACCGGTTGGGAGCGAAATTGGTCGAACCATAACTGAAGCGGGCAATGACCTTATGAAAGGCCAGTACCCGCGTGAATTGACGTAAATGCGTGGAATGCGATGATGAGACAGTATCAGAGGACACCGTCGATCACCGCCTTTGAGACGGGACCGAGTACTGCAACTGCGGCGCGGGATTCGTCAAAAATCCGTTCCGCCATCTCAGCGATCCCTTTGGAGGTCACTTTACTGATCTCTACGAGCATCTTGTCCAGAGGCTGGTATTTGCCGGTCATCAGTTCCTGGCGCGCCAGCCGGTTCATTCTGCCGTTTGGAGATTCCTGGCTAAGAATCAGGTGGCCGATCATCTGGTTCTTCAGCTTGAGCAGCTGAGAGTTCGTCAGCTTCTGCTTCTTCATTTTACGAAGCTCTTTCAGGACCAGTTCCGCGGCCTTCCGGAGATTCTTTCCGTCGGTGCCGAGATAAATCCCAAAAATGCCCGTATCGCGATAGAAGTCGTTAAACGTGTAGACGCTGTAGGCCAACCCGAGATCCTCGCGGATCTTCTGGAACAGAACCGAAGACATCCCGCCGCCCAGGAAAGAACTGAGCGCGAGCGTATTCATCTTGTCGGGTGACTGATATTTCGGCGCCGGAAATCCGAGACAGAAGTGCGTCTGATTGTTATCGATCTTCTCGACATGCACAATCCGCTTGTCCGGCCGCTCGGCCGGTTTGGGCTGATCGGAATTCCCGTCAGTGAAATGGAATGACTTCTTTGCCAGACGGACAATCTGTTCGTGGTCAATTGCTCCGCAGGCGGAGATAACAATTGACTCCGAACGATAGTGCCGCTTCATGAAACTGATCGTCTGTGCTCTGGTGAGGCGATTGATGTTCTCTATCGTCCCCATGATCGGCTGTCCGAGCGGATGATCTCCCCAGTAGGTCTGGGTAAAGAGGTCGTGGATACGGTCCGACGGGTTGTCGAGCGCTTCCTTGATCTCCTCCCCTACCACTTGCTTTTCCCGTTCGACGTGAACGGCGGCAAGTTTGGAGTTGCAGGCAAGATCTGCCAGAACATCGACCGCCACAGGAAGATGTTCATCGAGACAACGAGCGTAGTAGCAGGTCTGCTCGCGGGAGGTGAAGCCGTTGAGCCCGCCGCCAAGACACTCAAGCGCGGCGGCCAGTTCGCGGGCGTCGCGCCGCTTGGTCCCCTTGAACAGCATATGTTCAATGAAATGCGAAAGCCCGTTCTCAGCCGGAGCCTCATTACGAGACCCGACATCGATCCAGACCCCTATAGAAACGGAGCGTACGGCCGGAATTGCTTCCGTAACCACTCGCAGGCCATTCTTCAGTACGGTCTTCTTATATAGTCCGCTGAAGCCGGACCCTCTCTTGTGTGCTGTCATATCAGGCGGAACGGTGGATCGGTGGGGAGGTTCCCCACCGACACGCCATTTCGTCAATTGCTCTCGCTGGTGAGAAGCGCCTTTCGGGACAATCTGACTTTGCCGTCATGGTCGACATTGATGACCTTGACATCCATACGGTCGCCGACGCGGCAGACATCTTCCACGCGCCCGACACGTTTCGTATCGAGTTCGGAGATGTGCACCAGTCCATCGGTACCCGGCATGATCTCGACGAAGGCACCGAAATCAGCGATGCGACGGACCAGGCCGTTGTACACTTTGCCGACTTCAGGTTCTTCGACAATCGCCTGCACGCGAGCCATGGCGGCCTTGCCGGCATCGCCGTTGACCGAAGCAATAAGTACCGTACCGTCATCAGAGATGTCGATTTTGGCGCCTGTTTCTTCGATAATACCGCGGATGATCTTGCCACCGGGGCCAATCACCTCGCCGATCTTCGACGGATTGATCTTCAGGATCAAAATCCGGGGAGCGTGATCGGAGAGCTGTTCGCGGTGCTTGGGAATGGTCGCGTTCATGTTATCAAGAATCTTGAGGCGGGCGTTACGAGCTTTCTCCAGCGCCGTTCTCATAGTGTCGATATCCAGTCCGGTGATCTTGATGTCCATCTGAATGGACGTCACACCGGCCGAAGAACCGGCCACCTTGAAGTCCATGTCGCCGAAGTGATCTTCGTCGCCAAGAATATCAGTAAGGATCACGACCTTGTCGTTTTCCTTGATCAAGCCCATCGCGATACCTGCGATAGCGGTCTTAATCGGCACGCCGGCATCCATGAGAGCCAGTGAAGCACCGCAGACGGTCGCCATCGAAGATGAACCGTTGGATTCAAGCACGTCGGAGACGACTCGGACCGTGTAGGGGAAGCTCAGTTCCGACGGAATTACCGTCAGAAGGGCGCGTTCCGCCAGTGCACCGTGACCGATTTCGCGGCGGCTGGTGCCACGAATCGCTTTGGTTTCGCCGGTTGAGAACGGCGGGAAGTTGTAATGGAGCATGTAGCTCTTGGTCGACTCACCTTCGAGCTCGTCCAAACGCTGTTCGTCCATTTTGGTCCCGAGCGTTACCGCGACGAGAGCCTGTGTCTGTCCACGGGTGAACAGGGCGGCACCGTGCGCACGCGGAAGTACGCCGACTTCGCAGGTAATCTGGCGAATGTCGTCGGGGCTCCGGCCATCGATACGCTTGTTCTCATTGAGAATCATTTTGCGCATGGATGTGGAATCGAGATCATGCAGCACCTGCTTGATTTCACCGGCTTTGTCCGGGAAAGTCTCAGCAAGAGAGGTCTGGATCTCGGCATCCAAAGCCTTCTTTGAGGAGCGGCGGGTGTCTTTATCGGCGATCCGGTTGAATCCGTCGTACTTGTTGCCGACCATCTCGGTGACCTTCGCGACGATAGCGGCATCCACACCGACTTTGACATAGTCAAACTTCGGCTTGCCGGCCATCTTCTTCAGTTCTTCGATCTTGGCCACGATCATCTTGATATGTTCATGTCCAAACGCGAGCGCCTGGATGATATCCTCTTCCGAGGCTTCCCGTGCGCCACCTTCGACCATGGTGATCGAATCAGCCGAACCGGCCATGGTGATGGACAGGTCTGATTCTTCGAGCTGTTCAAAGGTCGGGTTAATGATGTACTGACCATCGATTCGTCCGACGCGCACGCCGGCGATCGTGGTAAAGGTCGGAACATCTGACACGGCCAGGGAGACCGAGGTTCCGATCAACGCGAGGATATCAGTGTCATTCTTCTGGTCATGGGAAATGACGTAGGAGATACACTGGGTTTCGCCGCGGAAATCATCGGGAAACAACGGACGGATCGGGCGATCGATAATACGTGCCGAGAGGATTTCCTTTTCGGAAGGTCTTCCCTCACGCTTAAAGAAGCCGCCCGGGATCTTACCGGCAGCGTACGAACGCTCGCGGTATTCCACGGTCAGCGGAAAAAAGTCCTGGCCGGTCTTAGGCTCAGGGTTGGCGCAGACGGTTGCGATAATCATCGAGTCGGCATAACGAACGGTACATGAACCATTGGCCTGTTTGGCCATTTTGCCGGTTTCGATGGTCATGGTGCGACCGCCGATTTCAAATTCTACTTTATGGGACATACTGTCTTTCTCTTACTGTTCCTTCACTTAACGACGCAAGCCGAGATCGGCAATGACGGCGCGATAACTTTCTATATCGCGGTCCTTCAGATAGTCCAGAAGACGGCGACGCTGGCCGACCATCTTCAACAGACCATGACGGCTGTGAAAATCCTTCTTATGTGTCTTGAGGTGCTCGGTGAGCATGTTGACGCGCTCGGTCAATAGCGCAATCTGTACTTCCGGCGAACCGGTGTCTTTGTCGTGGAGCCGATGCTGTGCGATGACCTGTTCTTTCTGCTCCTTTGTTACGGGCATGTGTGTTCTCCTTGTGATATTATTTCCAATACTGACAATTTATCTTTTGCTATCTGATCCACCAGCGCGGCAGTTGTATCGTAACGCTGGTTTGCGCGAATGAAATGTATCGGGTACACCGTAATCTCTTCGTCGTAAATATCCTGGTCGAACTCAAAGAGATTGGCTTCGACCGTAACCCGGCCCGCCGGGTTGAAATGGTTTGTGCCGATAAACATCATGCCTCGGTATTCCCGGCCACGGGTGATGACATAGCAGGCATAGAC
>JBATNE010000151.1:0-1945 GCA_049290195.1 Candidatus Zixiibacteriota bacterium | reverse complement strand
GAGTCAAGAATTATTGATGGTCTTTTTGTAGTAAATTTTTACCCATATCCGGAAGAGGCTGAATATCCGACTAGAATTTTAAGTAGCCTTGGCAGTCGCATTGTACACGATCCGATTGTTGGTTTTTTGGCAAAGCGGGCGCGACTAACCCGCTACCCAGAAGCGGCATTATTAACAAAAAAAGATAATGAAAGGGTAGGTGTAGAGAGGCTCGGTTTAAGGCACTCTAATTTTGACGTTGCCGGGGTTATACTCGGGTTGTGCAAAGAAATTAAACAACGCTATGCCTAACTTAAAATCACCGATTTATGGGGTTACTTGCTATACTACAAGTTATGTACGGAGTTGATTATACAAAACGGCAAATTACTACTTTTGAAAAAGTAGCCTTATCGCTACCGATTTTACACTTATTGATTGTCGTGTTTTTTGCATATGACTCCATTGTTCAGTTTGTTCTTTTATCGCTAGCTCTACTCGCTGGTGAAGCATATTTGTGGCAAAAAATGACCGTTAAATCAAAAGATTTCGCTAAGAAATTAGCCATAATTATTCCAACATTAATGATGTTTGTTGCCTCAGTTGGCATTGGGGCCTCTTACTCTTTGGCTAAAGAAAAACAAGCTTTGCAACGCGACCCTAACTTTGTCGCGTCATGCACACTAAACCCTATAGTTTCTTGCAATGCCTCAGTTACGGGAAAGCAAGGTAGCGCGCTTGGCGTGTCTAACCCACAACTAGGAATTGCAAGTTATGGCGCGCTGTTATTACTAGGCTTGTTGCTTGTTTTTGGTTTAAAACTATCGACAGTTTGGTGGCGAATAGTTTGGGCTGGCGCTCTGTTTGGTTTAGTTTATTGCGCTTGGCTAATATCTCAGTCACTATATGTAATCGGCACCCTTTGTCTGTATTGTTCAACTATCTGGGCTGTAACTATTGGGTTGTTTTTCTACCTGACAGCTTACGAACTACTTAATAACTATATTCCGAGTTCAAAGTCAGTAAAATTATGGATCGTTAATAATCATACATTACCGTTATTAGTTACATATGGCCTAGTAATATTGCTCGTCTATTTTAGATGGTCTGATTATTGGAATAGTCTGTTTTTGTAGGTGGTGGGTAGTAGGCAGTTAGTAGTTTTGTTATGTAGCTTCTGTAGCCTCCAGCCCAAAACAAGAAAACCGATGAATTAGTACAAACAATAGTCGAGTCATTGCCGAGGACCAACCTCGCTACTCCTTTTCAGTAACTAGCGAGGTCGCTTGCGTTCCGGAGGCACGACTATTGTTTGTGTTAATTCTATAGTGCTTTTCTTGTCCGGCTGCGGCTCTTTTGGTTACTTTTACAGCTGCTGGGAAAAGTAACTCTTGGGTGTGGGACGAAGTCGCCCACAAATTTATTAAAATACAAATAATATAAAACCTTTATGTGACTCGGAAAGGCACAAATATACACATTTCTGCTATGCTAATAAAAGATGAAAAAGATTAGAAAATACTATAAAAAACTACAAAGTTTATTCAAGCGCAAACCAAAAATAATTATTCCAGTTGTTGCCTTACTGTTTATTTTAATCTTAATGCTAGCTGAATGTATTAGAGCAACGGTGTATTTAAATAGAGTTGAAGATTATAAAAAATCAGTTAAAGTAGTTAATTTGCAAGATTCTGTAGCTAAACTTCAAAAAACTGTAAAATCATCCAGCACTTCGTATTTATGTAATATAGACCAAAATAAATTAGAATCTGGTAATGAGCCAAGTGTAGGTAGTTTAATAACAGATGTTAGAGACCAAATAGAGTTAGCTAAACCGACGCCAGCATTTAGCTCGCTACTAGACTTTTTGCCTAGGCCTAAAAAAGCCAGAGCAGTAAGTGTGGATTTGAAAAACGCTACAGATCAAATTGCTACAACAGTTCTAGTTGATGCCAGAAGCACATAC
>JBATNE010000150.1:0-13562 GCA_049290195.1 Candidatus Zixiibacteriota bacterium | reverse complement strand
GCCAAAGCCTGTTTTGTGACTATGAATTTTGGTCGATTTTGGCGAGCGCAAAATGAAACAGGCGACCCCGGTTCGGAGCCGCCCGTCGAGAATTCAGCCTCAGAATGGAGATCGACCGCTAGTCGTTAGTCGCGATGCTTATTGCCGTGACTATTACCATTACCATTGCCGTGCCCCTTGCCGCGGTGGTTGTCCTGGTCCTTCACTTTGACCACAGCAACCTTCTTGGACTTGTATTCAGGGCTGGAATAGTAACGTGTCACCTTTACAAAATTTCCCTGTTCGCCGCGAAGACGGACAACCTCATTGGGGCGAACTTTGTAATAGGACGAGACGAAGCGCAGATTGACCATGTTGCAGACGTCGTCGTCGCTCAAGCGAATCTTCCGCCACTCGCCTCGCGGATGAGAACGATAGAAGCCATACGGGCGCGAGTAAATCGGACCTGGGTCGCCGTCATAGGCGACATAGAAAATCTCCGGACTCAGGCCATAGTGAAGCGTGATGTCCATCCAGGATTGTCCCCTAAGGCGAAGATCAACAATCGCCGCCGGACGGACATGAGCGCGACGTGCGATGAAATAGACCACCGGGATCTCTTCATCGGGGATGTGTCGATCACGGACTACCACAATTTCCCGTTCCGGAACATGATAGGTCTGACCGATAGCGAGGTAGAAGCTCTTCAGACCATCGTCGGTCACCGACACGCCGGCGGAGACCTGAGACCGGGCTGAAGCCGCGAACAGCAGAACCAGGCTGGCAGCTACTAGGTTTTTGAAGTTCATAGACACTCCTTGTTTCTGCATGTTATCGGTCAAGACCCACGCGGGTCTCGACCGCTCTTTCTTATTAAACACCAGAAACAGGGGAGAGGATGAATTGAACTGATTCAGCGCAGATGCTGATACAATTTAACGCAGAGTCAATGAGTCGATCTTTGCGGCCAGGATGAAATCGTTCTCGTGCAATCCCTTGATAGCGTGAGTCCAGATCGTGAAATCCACTTTGCTGTAATGCACACAGAAATCGGGGTGGTGCCCTTCGGCCTCCGCGACTTCTTCGACCTGACGAAGGAACGCCATCGCCTCCCGGAAATTCTTGAATTCAAACCGCTTTTGGATAGTCCGGATCGGGAGACCGTCCATCGTGACCACTTTCATAGCCCAGTCTTTGACGCGGGGCATGAGGGTTTCAATTTCCATATCGGTGAGTTGCGGTATGCCCCCCTCGCACGGGACGCATCGTTTGGACGTTAATGAGTCGGACATATTGGAATCTCCCTTGGAGTCTAGATTTCCTTTGTGACTGAAACAGCGCGAAGCCGGAAAAGGTTCACGCGCTAAATGCCGCCATTCACTTTAGCATCACTAATTTCCTCGTAGTGCGCTTCCCACAGATTGTACACTGTGTGAAGTAGACGCCAGACGGAGCCCGACTCGCATTCCAATTGGTATTATAGGAGCCTGGGGCCTGAACCTTGCTGAAGAGAGTGTCAGCGACTTCGCCAGTTACATTGTAGACGACAACCGTGACTTGGCACGATTCAGGAACTATGTAGGAGAAAGTAGTGCTAGGCGAAAAGGGTGCAGGGGGGAACGGGCCCTCGATGTCAATTCTATTTGGGGAAAGCTCTTCTCTTGGGCTGGCTGGGTGAGAACAACTCATCCCCGCAAGTAGCACGATGACTATCAGTCCGATGGAATTACGTCGCCTATAGAGATTCACTTCAGTAGCACCATCTTCTTTGTTGTTAGCTTACCACAGATCGTGCACTGAGTGAAATAGACGCCAGATGGTGCCCATTTTGGATCCCAGGTCTTGCGGTGCGGTCCTGGCATTTGAATTTCATTAACAAGGGTATCCACTACTCGACCAGTGACATCGTAAACCAAGACAGTAACCTGACAGGTATCAGGAACCATCCAAGAAAAATTTGTCGTAGGTGAGAGGGGATTGTATTCATTGGTATCGATCCGATCCCCCGTCAACCCTTCATCCTGGCTCGTTGGCGGATGTGAGCATACGGAGCAGATGGCTGCGGCCAGGCAAATCGCAGCCAGAAGAACAACGGTCTTTGCCAATCTCATTTCAACAATATAAACTTCTTTGTTGCTTTGAAATCGCACGCTTCCAATTTATAGAAATAGACTCCCGAAGGCAGGTTGGCCATACTTGGCCTTCCATTCCATATGCAATTGTGAGGACCTGCAACTTGGTCTTCATTCACTAGCGTGTCGACCATTTGGCCCTGAACATTGTAGATTACGAGCATGACGTGGCAATTCCCTGGTACTTCATATGTGATGGTTGAGGTCGGTGAAAACGGATTTGGATACTCCTGAACAGGAAGCGAGTAGGTAAATCCATTTGTTGATTGATGCTTAATCAATTCATCACAAGCTAGCCAGCGACTCTCTGAGCCACCCTCCGAATTGGTTGAGTTGCACCAAAATCTTACTGAGAGTGTGCCAGGTAGAATGCCATGTGGAATGGTCGTGGATCCAGTAGCCGTCGGTCCAAGCTCATAAGTGCGACGCTGGCGAATCTCCCCTTTGTCACCGACATGCCCAGAGTCGGCATTTGGTTTTGATGCGGGTGCAATTGTGCAATTGGTTGGCAGCACCAATGGATTCACGCCAAGGTTGAGAGTAATAGAGTCTATGGAAAGAGTTGTATGAGCAGCGGCGCCGGGATACGATTCACTCTTGATCGAGACTACCAGTGTCCACGGGGAAGAAATGCTGTCGGCGTTAGAACTGGGAAGTGCGTCAACGTTTACAACCATATCAAATGGTCCGATTCTGAGGCGCGGGCGGTCCCCGTCAAATTGATATTGATAGAGCAAACGCTGGGGAGGGAGAGTAGTAGCGCATGTTAGGCAAATGAGGCAGGCCGCTGCAGCCAACAGGAACAGGTGATGCTCGTAGTCCGAAAAGTAATTGATTCGAGCCCGGAAAATCATAACCACTCCTCAATAATTGGTACCCCCGTCAGAGATCGAACTAAATCTTCCGATCCGATGCGACCCTTCACTTCATCATCACCATCTTCTTTGTCGTTGTCTCTCCACAAGCTTCGAGTTTATAGAAATAGACTCCTGTCGGCAGGGTTGTCAACTTCTCACTTTGGAATTGAAATTGATGCTCACCGGGTGGTTGTACCTCGTTAACGAGGGTATCAATCATCTGTCCTGCGACGTTATATAGGACAACTGTGACATGGCACGTGTCGCGGGTGCTATATTGAATCGTTGTTGTAGGCGAAAATGGTTTGGGGTCCTGGTCGGTTTTGTCAACTTTATGCCGAGGAACTTCTTCCAAGGCCCGCTCTTGATGCGAGCAGGACAAAGCCGCAAGCCAGGTAGTTGCCAGCAACAGAATAATCGCCCTATGTCTCAAAGCCCTCACTTCAGCACCACAAGCTTCTTTGTCGCAGACTGGCCGCAGGCCTCCAACTTGTAGAAATAGACCCCGTTCATTTCATTCCAATACTTTGACTTGGTTAGGTCCACTTTGTGGTAACCCTTTTTCTGATCTTCATTCACCAGCGTGTCGATCAACTTCCCCTGCTGGTTCCATAGAACTAATGTCACGTGGCACGAGTCTTCTACCGTATACTCGATCATCGTCTGAGGGGAAAAGGGATTTGGATACGGATTCTCCATATCGAAGGATGAGGGAGCCTTTGATGAGCTACACCCCATTGTCAAAACGAGAATACCCAAACTGGTGAGAATCAAGAGGGCAATAAGGAACTGATTAGATTTTGTGGCGACCATATTTCCTCCCAAGAAAATGGTACCCCCGTCAGGGATCGAACCTGAATTTCCAGCTTCGGAGGCTGGCGAGTTATCCATTACACCACGGGGGCCCGGCAGACGCAGTCTGCCGAACCGAGGAACTCGCCTTCGATTGCTTATCCCGGTTGCACAGAGCTGCGAACTTCTTGTTGAACAGACTCATGTATATCGCTTTACACGCCAATCCGCAATAATTTCTTTGTTGATTTGACCCGTCAATTGGCCTACTCTATAGATTCTCCGGGCGGATTAACTTCCCGGAATTGACTGAACCATTGCCATTTGACTAAAGAGGATCCAAGCCATGCGCTGGTCACAAACATACATCCCGACTCTCCGCGAAGCCCAGACCGATGCCCAGCTGATCTCGCATCAGTACCTGCTTCGAGGCGGATATATCCGCAAACTGGCCGCCGGAGTCTATATCTACATGCCGCTCATGCAGCGCGTGATCGAGAAATTCTCGGATATCGTCCGCGAAGAAATGAACGCCGCCGGAGCGCTTGAGATCACTATGTCGGTGCTCTGCCCTGCGGAGATCTGGCAGCAGACCGGCCGCTATAACACGGTCGGCAAAGAACAGATGCGAATGAAAGACCGCCATTCGGTCGAGATGGTGATGTGCGGCACCCACGAAGAGACCGTCACCCACTTGGTGGCCGGCGAAGTCAAAAGCTATCGCCAACTTCCGCTCAATCTGTACCAGATCCAGGTGAAGTTCCGCGATGAAATCCGTCCGAGGTTCGGACTCATGCGCGGCCGCGAGTTCATCATGAAGGATGCCTACACGTTCGATGCGACCGAGGAATCGTTCTCCAAGAGCTATTACGGTATGGTGGATGCCTATTTCAAGATCTTCCGCCGCGCCGGACTCGATGTCGTCAAAGTTGAATCAGACACTGGCGCCATGGGTGGCAAGGCTGCGCATGAATTCATGCTGCTGGTCAATACTACGGCCGGCGAAGAAGTCATTCTCTTCTGCGACAAGTGCGATTACGCCGCCAACCGCGAGAAAGCTACGTTTATCGATCCGGTCAAACCGGCTCAGGATAGCAGTCTAAGAGATCATAAAGTCGTTGATACTCCGGGTGCCGCAACGATCGAAGAGGTCACAGCATTTCTCAAAGTAGACGCGACCAAACTGGTCAAGACGCTCTTGTACATGGCCGACGGTAAGCCGGTTGCGGCATTGGTCAGGGGAGACCGCGACCTGAACGAAATCAAGTTGAAGAACGCAGTTGGCGCGATCGATTTGTATATGGCCACCGCCGAAGAGGTCCAGAAATTCACCGGCGCGCCGGTTGGGTTTGCCGGACCGGTCGGGCTGAAAGATGTCCCGATCTATGCCGATCCGCTGGTCAACGAACTCAAGAATTTTATCGTTGGAGCCAACCAGGCTCAAAAGCATATCGTCGATGTGAACATCGGTCGCGACTTCACCGCCACCAAAGTGGTCGACTTGAGTGCCGCCAAAGACGGCGACGGCTGTCCGAAGTGCGATGGTCACCTGCTTTCCAAGCGGGGGATCGAAGTCGGCAATACCTTCATGCTTGGCACCAAGTACTCGCAGTCCCTTGGAGCGACTTTCCTGGACGAAGAAGGGAAAGAGCACCCAATCCTGATGGGTTCGTACGGAATCGGGATTACCCGGTCGCCGCAAGCTGCCATTGAGCGGTTCCATGACGACAAGGGGATCATCTGGCCGAAAGCGATCGCGCCATATCTGGTAGAAATCGTCCCGTTGAATTTCGACAAAGAGGTCGTCCGCTCAGCTGCCGAGAAGGTGTATGCCGAGCTGACATCGGCCGGAATCGAGGTCCTGATGGACGACCGGGACGAGCGCGCCGGCGTCAAATTGAACGATGCGGACCTGGTTGGAATGCCGATTCGGATCACGATAGGCGAGAAGTCATTGAAAGATGGCAAGTTAGAGGTTAAGGCGAGGTCGGAAGGGACGGTCGAACTGGTCCCGGTAGATCAAATTGTATCGGCCGTCAAGGCTCTGGCGGCACGCCTCAACTGACCCACAATTTTGTTGCTTCCTAACAACTTAGTAACTATAATAGCCTCTTGGTTGAGCGGGCAAGGGCCCGCTCTTTAGTTTCATTTGGTGAAAATGGCAGATGCGCTTAAGGACAAAGTTATAGGTCTCATTCAGGGTCCCTTGGAAGCCGAGGGATTTGAAATAGCCGATATGGCGCTTTCCCGGTACCGCACGGAAGTGACACTTCGTGTCTTTGTGTATGGTACCAAAGGACCTGACCTGGCGACCTGTGGCCGTTTGTCCCATCTGATCGGCGAGATCATCGATGGAACCGATCTGTTTGAGAATGGTTATGCTCTTGAGGTATCATCTCCGGGGCTCGACCGGCCTCTAACCACCCCACGTGATTTCAAGTATCGAGTCGGGGAGACGGTTCGAATCGAATTCACCGATCCGAAACGCAAAAAGCAGACAGCGACAATTATCGCGGTCACCGGGGATTCGGTTGAGTTCAAGGATGACACCGGTTCATTTACCGTGCCTCTGGCCGAAATCGGCCGGGCCAAGATCGTTTTTTAGTGGAGAAAGAGTCTACCTATGGCGTTCGACATGATTGAGGCAATGACCCTCATCGCACGCGAGAAAAATATCGACTTCGAAGTGGTCGTCGAGACGCTCGAGGCCAGCCTGTTGGCCGCGGCCAAGAAGAAGTACGTCTTCACGGACAACATCTCGTTCAAGTTTGACCGCAAGTCAAACGAGTTGTCCATGATCGCGACCAAAAAAGTTACCACTCAGGTGGTGGACGCGAATATCGAAATCTCCCTGAGTGACGCCAAGGAAATCGACCCCGAAGCGGAGATTGGCGATGATCTGGATATTTATCTGGATTACGAGTCGGAATTCGGCCGCAACGCGATCAATTCCGCGAAGCAGATTTTGATTCAGAAGATTCGCGAAGCGGAACATGAACGGATCTACTCCGAGTACATCGACAAAGTCGGCACCCTGGTGACCGGCGTTGTCCAGCAAATCGACAAGGGGACGGTGATCGTCAACCTGGGCCGAGGCGAAGCAATTCTGCCGGTCAAGGAACAGATCCCGCGCGAGAAGTTCCGCCAGGGAGACCGAATCCGGGCGTACATTCTCGACGTGCAGAAAACTCCGCGTGGTCCCCAGATCGTGCTTTCTCGTGTGAACAATGAGTTCCTTCGCGCCCTGTTTGCGCTCGAAGTACCGGAAATATTCGAAAAGGTTATCGAAATCCGGGCGATTGCCCGCGAACCCGGCGAACGGGCCAAGATCGCGGTGTACTCATCAGATGAACGGATTGACCCGGTCGGCGCCTGCGTCGGTATCAAAGGCGTGCGCGTACAGAGTATCGTCCGCGAACTGAATAACGAACGAATTGACATTGTGCCGTTCTCTTCGAATCCCGAAGTGTTCGTAACGCGCGCTCTGGCTCCGGCCAAGGTCACGCACCTCGAAGTATTCGACTTGGAGAAGAAGATCACAGTGGCGGTTGAAGATGAAAAACTCTCGCTGGCTATCGGGCGCAACGGGCAGAACGCCCGCTTGGCGTCCAAATTGACCGGCTGGAAAGTGAATATTCTCTCCGAGACCGACTACGGCGACCAGAAGCGGCGCGAAGCCGAAATGCTGGTGCCGGTTGGTGAACTTGAGGGTGTCGGCGGCAAAATCAGGGATCGCCTGGTTGAAGCTGATATCAGTTCAGTCCAGCGTCTGGCGCAGTCAACTGTCGAAGTGTTGACTCGCATTGAGGGTATCGGCCAGAAGACGGCCGAGACTTTGATCGAGCGCGCCAAGGCGTTTGTGGCCGATGTCGAGGCCAAGCGGACGGTCGAAGAAAAGGCCGGACGCATTCTCTCCAAATCCCAGACGGCGGAAGAGCAGAAGCTCGCTGTCAGTGACGTCTTCCACGATGACCCGGAAGTAGTCACCGAAGTTGACGACGAGCGGGAAGCTGTCCAACCGAATCTGGAAGATGTCGAGGGCGACGATCGCGGATAAGAGGTGCTGCAAGGAGTGCAGACCACGCATAAGTGAATTTATAGAGTGCAGGAATAATGGAACCAACGGCTGACAAAGAAAAACGCATCTACGAGCTGGCTAAGGATTACAAGATCTCATCACCGGCGATGATGAAAATCATTTCGGATCTGGGATTCCAGCCGAAATCGCACATGTCGGTCGCATCGGATGACATGATCAAGGCGGTTGAAGGGAAGTTCAACAAGGAACGCCAGACCGCTAAGCGCGAGATGGAGCAGAAGTCCATGGCCAAGGAAGCCCGTGAAAAGGCAGCTTTGGCGTCAGTGGCTCCGCCCCCGCCTCCTACACCGGTCGCACAGTCCACTCCGGCACCTGTGACGCGTCCTCCCCAGCAACCGACTCCCGGGATACGTCAACAAGCCGCTTTGCCCCCAGCTCGCGCCAACCAGCCGGGAACACGGGTTAACCAGTCGCAGTATCGCGGTCAACAGCAGTCATCGGGCAGCCAGACCCCGCGTCAGCAGTATAATCCGCCGGCAGCTTCGAGTCAGGGTCAACAGCCTCAGCAGTCGCAGCCGACTCAGCAGGGTCAGCAGACCCAGCAGTCCCAACAGTCCCGGCCCCAGCAGCGCTCCTACCAGGGGCAGCAGTCCTATCAGCAGCGGCCCGCGCCGGCACCGTACAATCCGCCAACTACTCCAGGCGTACCCGGCAAGATCAAAGTCGTCACACAGGCGCCGGCACTGGTGACTTCGACTAAAGAGATCGAGAAGCGGAAGAAGAAGAAAGATCGTCGCAAGAAAAAGGATCGGCAGGTCGACCAGGCCGAAGTCGCTCGTTCGTTCAAGGCCACGATGGCGGATCTGGGTGGCCGTGCCGGCCGTCGCCGCACTCGAAGAGCCGATGAAGCCGATGCCGCCGCTTCGACCGAGGCAGAGAACGTCATTCAGGTCAACGAATACATGTCCGTGGCCGAACTGGCCAAACTGATGGAACAGCGCCCGGCTGATGTCATCGCCAAACTGTTCGAACTTGGCTTGATGGCCACCATCAACCAGCGCTTGGATATGGACACGATCGAGATGATCGCGGACGAATTCGGGTACGGAGTCAAGGTGATCGCCGAAATCGGCGAAGCTGCCCGCGAAGAAGAACATTCCGAGACGATGAGCAAACGCGCTCCGATCGTCACGGTGATGGGACACGTTGACCACGGTAAGACATCGCTCCTCGACTATATCAGAAAGACCAACGTGGTAGCGGGTGAAGCCGGTGCCATTACCCAGCATATTGGAGCCTACGAAGTCGTTCACAATGGCGACCGGATTGTGTTCCTTGATACCCCGGGTCACGAAGCGTTTACCGCCATGCGTGCCCGAGGTGCTCACCTGACGGACATTGTTGTCCTTGTGGTGGCCGCCGACGAAGGGGTCATGCCGCAGACGATCGAAGCTATCGATCACGCCCGTGCTGCCAACGTGCCGATTATCGTAGCCATTACCAAGGTCGACAAGCCGGGTGCAAATCCGGAAAACGTCCGCATGCTTCTGTCCAAGCAGAACCTCTTGTCAGAAGCTTGGGGCGGTAAGATTATCATGGTCGAAGTTTCGTCAAAGAAGGGAATAGGGATCGACAAGTTGCTCGAGATGATTCTCCTTCAGGCGGAAATGCTCGACCTGAAGGCCGATCCGGCAATTCGCGCACAGGGTATTGTGGTCGATTCCCGTCTCGAAAAGGGACGAGGCTCGGTAGTAACGGTACTGGTACAGAAGGGGACCTGCAAAATCGGTGATCCAATCGTGGCCGGTTCATTCAATGGCCGTATCCGTACCATTACCAATGATCGCGATCAGCGCATTAACGAAGTCGGTCCGGCTACGCCGGCCCAGATAACCGGACTCGATGGCGTGCCCCAGGCCGGAGACAGTTTCATGGCGGTTCGCGATGATCAGGAAGCCAAGGAAATATCGCTCAAACGCAGTCAGCTAAAGCGCGAGTATGAATTCCGTCGTCCGCAAGGACATGTGACCCTCGAAAAAGTCTTCGATCAGATCAAAGAGGGGCAGATCAAGGAAGTTCGTCTCGTCATCAAGGGAGACGTCGACGGTTCAGTCGAAGTACTCGCCGATACACTGACCAAGATTTCGACCAGCGAGGTCAAGACGACCGTTATCCGCCAGGGTGTGGGTGCGATTACCGAATCCGACGTCTTGTTGGCGGCGGCATCGAACGCCATTATCATCGGGTTCCAGGTCGCTCCCGATTCCCGTGCTCGTGAACTTGCCCGCCGTGAAAAAGTTGATATCCGCACATACGATATTATTTACGAAGCCGAAAACGACGTTCGCAAAGCGCTCGAAGGACTTCTCTCACCCGAACTCAGCGAGAAGTTTGTCGGCCAGGCCGAGATTCGGGATACCTTCCGGGTGCCCAAGGTCGGTGTGGTTGCGGGAAGCTATGTCAAGGAAGGGCGAATCAATCGCAAGGATAAGATTCGGCTCATCCGTGACGGTAAAGTCGTTTATACGGGTCAACTGGCTTCGCTCCGTCGGTTTAAGGATGACGCCCGCGAAGTGAAGGAAGGTTTCGAGTGCGGTATCGGAATCGAAAATTTCAACGACATCAAGGTCGGTGACATCATCGAAGCTTTCGAGGTCGTGGAGACAGCGCGTACTCTTAGCTGACGGTGGTCTCGACGATTTTTCAGATATACAGCCAACAGAGATTCCGGTATCAGTTCGGGGTAGAGCGCGGCACTGCCGCCACCACCCCGAAGACGGTAGTGAATTAGAGTGAAACAGTATCGCAGATCCGACAGACTCCAGGAACAGATTCTCAGGGAACTCGGCTCCACGCTCGACCAGGAATTGCTCGAGCGATTCAAGGGGCTGGTGTCATTTACCCGTGTTCGCCTCAGCAACGACCTGCGCAATGCGACCATCTATTATTCATACCTTGGAAATCCGGACGTGAAGGAGAGACTGGCCGCCTATTTCGAAGACGAAAAGGGGCACATCCGCTCCCTGATCGGAAAAGGGCTGACTATCCGGCACATTCCTGAACTGCTCTTCAAATTTGATCCTTCGATCGAAGAGGGAATCAAGATGGAAGAGCTGTTCAAGCAGATGAAGAATGGACGCGACGAAGAATAACATAGCAAGGACCGACGCCATGCCGTTGGCCGAATTGAACCGCGCATTGGGTGCGGCTCGCTCGGTTATGATTGTGTCGCACATAGATCCTGACGGGGATGCGATCGGCACGCAACTGGCTTTTGGCCAGTACCTCGAACAACTCGGCAAACAGGTCTGGCTCGTCCGCGATTCCGACATCCCTGAAAAGTATAAATTCCTCCCCGGAGTTGAGAAGATCAAGCCGGTGGCAGAATTGCATCCGGACCATGCCATCGATACGGCCCTCATTCTCGAATGCCCCAACATGAAACGCATCGGTTCGGCCGGCAGACTTCTGACGCCGGGTGTGACCGTGATTAATATCGATCACCACCGTGACAACGACTATTTTGGCACCATCAACTGGGTAGATATCAGACCATCTTCGGTCGGCGAAATGGCGTACGAGTTCTTTGTTCAGGCAGGATATCATTTTGGTGCCGAAGTTGCGGAGTGTCTGTACACTGCGATTCTGACTGATACCGGTCGCTTTCGTTTCTCATCGACTTCACCGCGCACCATGACCATAGCAGGTGAGTTGATTGCCCGGGGCGCCGACCCGCACAGAATATGCGACGAAGTGTATTACAATATCCGACCGTCGACCTTGAAGCTGATGGGAAAGGTGCTCAACGGAATCGAGTACCACGACAATGGTCGCATCGCTATTCTGGTCATGACGAAGGAGATGCTTTCTAGTTCCGGCGCAACAGAATCCGAGTCTGATGGACTGGTTGATTTCACTCTGTTTAGCCGGGGAGTCGTCGCCGGGGCGCTACTTAAGGAAATTGACGGACATCATACCAAAGCTTCTTTGCGGTCTGTCAACGGTGTGAATGTTTCAGCAGTCGCTTATAGATTTGGCGGGGGCGGGCATTACAACGCGGCAGGGTGCCTGGTCCCGAAATCACTCGAAGAGGCTAAACGTGAGATAATCTCCTTATTGGCGGAGGCACCCGATGGAACGCTCTAAGAAGCTCCACGGCGTACTCCTCCTCGATAAGCCGGTGGGAATCACCAGCCACGATGTTGTAGCGAGAATCCGAAAGATCCTAGACCAGAAAGAAGTCGGCCATACCGGGACTCTCGATCCGCTGGCTTCGGGCCTGATGGTTATCTGTCTTGGCCGGGCAACCAAAGTCACCCAGTTTCTCGCGGAAGAGGAAAAGGGATACAAAGCGACCGTGCGCTTCGGTTTGACGTCTTCTACTTATGACGCTGAGGGCGTGAATATCGAAGATACTCCCGTCAATGCCCCTGAATCGCTTGATTCCGGGCTCCAGGCGGCGATTGCGAAGTTCAGGGGGGCTCAGAGTCAGCAAGTGCCGCCGCATGCTTCAGTGCGCCTGAACGGCCGCCATATGTATGATATGACCCGCAAGGGAGAGGTGTTCGACCGGCCCTTCCGCGACATTACGATCAAATCACTGAAGGCATTATCGTATAGCACTCCGGACTTGGTACTTGAAGTGCTCTGCTCCAAAGGAACCTACATTCGCTCCCTTGCTCATGACCTTGGCCAGACGGTCGGGTGTGGCGCTTATCTCGCTGAATTGCGTAGAACATCTGTGGGACGATTCGATCTGAAAGACGCCGTCACGCTGGAACAGCTTGCCGAAATGAAAGCCGCTGACCAGGCAGCTGAGCGGCTATTGCCCATATCGCAGGCCCTTGACTTTTCGACTCTGGTCATTTCCGATGTCACGTCCGAGCATGTACTTCACGGACAGCTGCCGTGCTGGAGCGACGTAGTCGAAGTGGAAGGGGACTTCCGGACTGGCGACACGGTTCTGCTCAAGGACGCACGGAGAGGCGCATTGGCTATCGCGATTGCCGCCACCGATTCCCGCTCGGCGCGGATTCCATCCGCCCGATCCGTTGACAGCTTTGTGAGGGTATTGGCATGAGCACAGTATTCCTCGATGGAATGAGCCGGTACGATCGAATCAAACAGGGGGATGTAGTCGCCACGCTCGGCACATTCGACGGTATTCATCGCGGCCACCAGGCTATTCTAGGACGCGTGAAGCACTCTGGCGTGGAGTTGGGTCTCAATACGGTCCTGATTACGTTTGATCCGCATCCGCGCACGGTGGTCACGCCGCATAATGCACCGCCGCTGTTGACGACGTACCAGGAGAAAAAAAAATTCATTCCGTGTTTCTTTGACGGCACTGTCGTCACCATGAAATTCGACGAAACCATTCGCAATATGACTGCCGAGCAGTTTGTCGAGCAGGTTATTGTCAACGGTGTCGGCGCCCGCAAATTGATTGTCGGCCACGATCATGCGTTCGGCAAGAATCGCGGAGGCGATATCAATGAACTGAGAAGATTGGCCGATCGGTTCGGATTTGAAGTCGAAGTGGTCGCGCCCGTCATGTATGAAGGTTCCGCTGTATCATCGAGCCGAATTCGAGCTGCCATGATAAACAATCAGTACGCCGAGGCCATTCGCCTGCTGGGACACGAGTATGCCATCTACGGCACAGTGGAACGGGGGATAGGTCTTGGTCGCAAGCTGGGGTATCCGACCGCAAACGTCAAATATGGCGAGCACAAACTGCTTCCTCCGGAAGGGGTCTATGCC
>JBATNE010000149.1:0-37927 GCA_049290195.1 Candidatus Zixiibacteriota bacterium | reverse complement strand
CTCCCACACCGTCAACCAATACGCCGCCGAACTGGTCAGCCAGCTCAACGACCTTCGCCAGGGAAAGTACATCGAAGACCTGATTGACTCATCCCCCATCGACCTCTGTGTAGGTGTGGGTGGATACCCGGAAAAGCACGTCGAGTCCCCGAATATCAATCTCGACCTGAAGTACTTGAAGCAGAAAGTCGATGCCGGCGCGGACTACATCGTAACTCAGATGTATTTCGACAACGCCGACTTTTTCAAGTTCGTTGATGGCTGCCGCGCGATTGGGATCGAAGTCCCGATCATCCCGGGACTAAAGGTCATCCGAAGCGCCAAACAGCTCGCCAGTCTCCCCAAGAATTTCCACATAAGCATACCCGATCAACTCGTTGATGAATTGCAGGAGAATCCGAAACATGGCGAGGAAATCGGCGTGCGGTGGGCGGTTCGTCAGTGCCGCGAGCTCTTAGACCGCGGCGCCAAATGTCTGCACTTTTACGTCATGAACGACGCCGATCAGGTCATCAAGACAATCGAAGGGCTCTAGCCGCCATCAAATCCAGGTACAGGGTACCTGGCAATCAATGTCACTATTCGTTCCGTGCGTCCCGCGATGTTCCCCCTCAGGCGCATCCGGCACATCATGCTGCCCATGATCCGAGACAATAATACTTCCGTACCCAAGCGGCTTGATCGTGGAAACCAGGAGTGAAATCCGCTGGTCAGTTCCCTGTAACATCGGCACCACTGACGGCGATGATGGCCCGAATTGGTGAAAGACATCATCCACCTGCCCCAGCTGAATGATCATGAACTCCGGCCCCTGCGATTGGGCAATCTCCAGCGCCACGCGGACGATGTCATCATCGGTCCCATGCCCCGCATCGCCGCAGATGTCGGCGCACCTTCCCATCAATTCGCACCCCGTATAGCCGTGCAATCCGATCCCGGCGCTCGCTTTCCCAACCTGGCGCAAGACATCGAACACCGTCTCGCACACAAACGTATCATTGAACGTGTTGATCCGGTGCCGATAATGAGTCGCCCCGGTCACCATGGTGGCAAAATTGACCGGAGTGATCGACGGCATGACTGAACGCATAACCAGTGACCGATTCTCGTGAAGTGCGCTGAGATACGGCATCTCCTGCCTCCAGAGATTCCAGGCGAATAGACCGAGCGCATCCGGAACGATTACCGCAACCTTCTTGGAGTCATTCAGGTCGGCGACAATCTGATCAATTGCCCCGCCGACCGAACTCGATGGTGGCCGAACACCAAGAATCTGGCATACCGTTGGTGCTATATCGGTCATCGTCCAGTGCATGCTATTTCTCCTGCCAGTACGGTGCCAACCGCTTGATTCCTTCCCGTACCTGCTCGGCCGAAGCTGCAAAACTCAGTCGCACATGCTTTCTTCCACCCTCGCCAAAGAGGAACCCCGGGACCGTGATGACTTTCGCTTCGTCGCGAAGTTTCAAACAGAATGCCAGCGGATCGGCATGCCCTGATTTCGGAAGTTCAATCCAGTGATAAAACGCCCCGTCCGGCATCTCGACATGCATACCGGCAAATTCCTTGAATGCCTTCTGCAACGCTTCCCATCTCGGAAGCAGTTCCGCTCGCGCTTCGGCGTGTATCTTTGGAGAACTCGCCAGTAACTTTATCGCGGCACGCTGCGCCGGAACCGACGCTCCGGTCACCATGAAGCTATGCATCGTGCGAGCCGGCTGAATCCACGACGAATCTCCAATCGCCCAGCCCACCCGCAGTCCGGGTGATCCCCACGCCTTGCTCAACGAACTGGTGACCACGCCATACGACGACACATCCCGAAGGCTCACTGGCCGTTGACCGTAATACAGCTCACGGTAAACTTCATCGGATATCAGCAACACTCCGCGCTTCTCGCATGCAGCGGCAACAGCACGAATCTCCGCCTCGGCACATCCCGCACCGGTCGGATTACCGGGATGATTGATAATCACCGCCTTGACCAGAGGATCTTCCAGCAGCGGCAAGATCGCTGTGCTGTCGAGCCGGAATCGATCGAGCGGATTCAGTTTGTAGCGGACCTCGGTCCCGCCTGTAAGTTGCGTGATCCCCGGATATGCCACAAATCCCGGATCGGGCATGAGCACTTTGTCTCCCGGACCGATCCAGGCATTCAAGAGCGCATAGAGCGCCCCCTGCGAGCCGGCCGTAACCAGGACATGTTCGGCATCAGTACCATAATAATCCCCAAGCGCCTTCCGCAGCTCCGGAAGCCCCTGGTTGTGTCCGTATCCGCACACTCCGGAAAATTCACGAAGCGCTTCTTCCGCTTCCTTCGGCATCCGCCAGGTCGGCTCACCGAGACCGAGCGAAATCGCATCCGCGGGAGCCCCTTCCGAAAGCATCCGAACCGGGCTGGGGCGCATCCCCTGTAATCGTTGTGCTGTATTCATACCATCTGACCTGTAATCAATAGTTCATGTCGCAGTTTTCCCGCACCAAAAGGGTGCAAGTTCCCGCAACGAGGTCTGCTTGTCAAGTTGATTTGATTCGGTCCGTTACTGGACCCGGAAGGAGATACTGCTCGACCGGCCATAGGAATCAACGCACATCAGTTGGTGAATACCGGCCTCCGGCGCATAGAAAACCGAGCTGTCCGGCGACACCGTGCGATAGAGTTGGCCGTCCAAAAACCAGTGCGCTTCCCGGCAGTCCGCTGCCAACGACGCCTGAAACATGATATGCTGATATTTCGTCGGAGCCGATCCCCGAAGAACATACACCGCATCAGCCTCTGGCGATGTAATCACCGGCCCCTCGCCCCCCGATACTCCCCGGCAATCCGGATTGTGCCTGGGCAGAAGGCTGATCATCCCCTTCTGCGACATCCACGATGCCAGCCGCGGCGGCCAGTCCTCGGCGACCACTTTCTGTGTCACCTTCCCTGCCGAACAGAGTTTGCAGACGGAGTAACCGGTCTTGGCATCAACCATTTCCACCTTGTGGACCGTGCACTTGTCGACCGGCGAGACGCCGAAAATGTACGGTTCCGTTATCAGGTCAGGACAGTCATCCCCCGGCAATTTGCCGGTCGAGGCACAGACTGTCCTCGTTCCGACATTCGGTGGAATCTGAAACCATTTCGTTTGCCCTTCCGGAGACAACTGCCCGAAGACTTCGAGCATGAGCGGCGCCGCGATCTCCGCACCCACAATCGCCACCGAACCTTCAGCCGAGAAATTCCCCGCCCACACGCCAACCGTGTAGTCAGGATCAAACCCTATCGCCCAGGCGTCTTTGCGGCCAAACGATGTTCCCGTCTTCCAGGCAACTTTCGGCATCCCTACGGTAAATTCCCAACTGGCCGGAAGGTCCGGCCGTTTGAGATCAGCCATAATCTCCGTCACGAGATAGCACGCTTCCGGAGTCAGTATTCTCGATGGCTGCCCCGGATTGTCCGATTTACAAATGCGCACTGGAAGATATTCTCCACCGCGCGCCAGTGTGCTATACAGGTCGCTCAATTGAAGGAGATTGACTTCGCACGATCCCAGAATAATCGGCAGTCCATACTGATTGTACTTGCGATTGAGGGTCGTAATTCCCCCCGACTGCAACAGATCGTAGAACTCCTTCAGTCCCACCCTGGCCGTCAGGTTAACCGCCGGAACATTGAGCGATTGGATCAGTGCCTCGGACACCGATGTAATCCCGTGGAATTGTTCGTCGTAGTTCACCGGTACATACCCGGCGTAATTGACCGACAAATCCTCCACCTTGAGGGCAGGCGAAATGATACCTTTCTGAAAACCGAGCGCATACACAAACGGTTTGAGCGCCGATCCCGGCGAACGCGGCGCCAGTGCGCCGTTCACCTGCCCCTGATGATTGACATCCGCAAAGTCAGCCGAGCCGATCATCGCCAGTAAGTCGCCGGTCTTGTTATCCAGCACGACCATGGAGAGATTCTGTATCCCCTTAGCCGCCAGTTCCGCCTGATAGTTGCGCGAGAGGTTTTCGCACATGGTCTGAAGCCGGTAACTCAGGGTTGATCTGATCTCCCCCTTCTCCGGATACGCGGCGATCGCCAACTGACAGAAGTGCGGCGCAGAGACCGCCGGCGAAACTCTCCTGGTCGGAATCTCCTCTCGGATCGCCTGCTGATATTCCCCATCGTCTATCGCTCCCACTTCACGCAGATGCGCCAGCACTTTGTTGCGACGCGACGTACACTTCGCAAGGTCCTTGTCAGGGCGGAATTGTGTCGGCGATGCCGGCAGCGCCGTCAACACCGCCGCCTCTGACAGCGACAATTTCTCCGCTCCCTTGTCAAAGTAGAGATACGCCGCCGCACCGACTCCCTCGATATTCCCGCCGTATGGCGCGAGATTGAAATAGATTTCCAGAAGCTGCCGTTTGGAGAACCGAAGTTCCAGTTGCATCGCACGAAGAATCTCTATTAGCTTTCCACCGACCGTCCGCTCCTTCGGTTCCATCATCCTCGCTATCTGCATTGTGATGGTGGAACCACCCCGCACGAATTTCCCCGCGCGGGCGTTGGCGATCGCCGCCTCGGTTAACGCGATTGGATTGAATCCCGGATGCCAGAAGAACCAGCGATCTTCGGTTGCCAGTACGCTCTTGACGAGTACTGGAGATATCTGCTCCAGCTTGACCGGTTTGCGCCAGTACCGATCACTCGAGGTAAAGCAGTTGAGCAAGTGACCATCGCGACTGTATACAAAACTCGAACTCGGCCGCTGCAGCTTCTCCATCGGCAACGGGAATATGATCCAGTTGCACATGGATGCCACCACAGCGAATCCCAGGGCGCCGATTGCGGTCCGCTTGACCCATCGACGCCCGGTTATCCAGGTGCGCACTTTTCGATACCAGTTCACAATTCCCATTCCTAACGGGTGATCGTCATCACTCCCGATGAAGAACTGCTCCCAATGAGCGGATTGTACATGCACTCACTGGTCACCGGCGGAACTTTGAATCGACCGGCACTGATCGCTCGCACGCTGTAATAGTAGTTGATCGTCTGGCCCGGATAGAGATTGACAAAAATCAGCAGCCGATCATCCCGGATATCCTGATAATCGATCGATGCTGCATTCTGCGGAATCCATGACAGCCGTGCGCTGGTCTTAAGCCGCGGATTCTCGATCTCAAATCCGGTCGGCAGCAAATCGTTCACCACGACATTGTACAGTGTCTTATCAACCGAACTGATGGTGATCACTCCAACCAGCTGATCCCCCAGTTTGATCTTCGTGAGATCGGCCGGTGTCCCATCCTGGCTCAGATACTTTCGCCGCACCGTCATTCCCTTGTCGAATTCCGGTGAACTGTTATCGAGCGGAATGCCACTCGCCTGCCAGTAATAGAACGCTGGCCCGGTACCGGAGCGAAGCGAAATGTCAATCGCTCGATTGCCCAGATCTTTGCGCGTAATCGCATACCCCGATGTATCGAAGCTCGCCTCCTTCTCACCGTTGATCTGTACCACTCCGGCAAAAGTCGATCTTACCTGACTCTTGAAATATTTCCCAAGCGCCATGAGGGCAAACGCATTGTCCTGGGTCGTGTACCACTGGTTTGCATCAGCCCGTTCAAGCAGTGACTTGGCCAGCGCCGCTACCGATGGACTGTTCGGCGTCGCCTGCTGCAATACATCTAAGAGAATCGCATCAGTCCGCACGCCCGAGCTGAAATCCCCCCCCGTTTCCGGTTCAAATAGATTCGGCTGAATCTCTACCGGCAGCAATTTCAGCGCTTCAGCCGAATTGCCGCTCAGCGAGAGCGCGCCGGCCAACTGGAATTTTGAGTATGAGGCAAGTCGCGATGGATCAGTCGATTTCAGATAGGATACGATCCGCTGATTGATCTTCCCGGCCTGCGCCAGCACATAGGCGGCATAGATCCGATGTGCGTCGGTCAGATCAGCCGCCTTCTTGCCGTTCGCCATGTCCTCAAGATGATCATACACTTTCTCAAGCGTCTTCTTGTCGACATAGTAGCCGGCCCTCGACGCCTCCGACAGGAAGTGCGAAGCATAGATAGTCGACCAGTTGTTCGTGGTCGTCCCGCCCGGCCAATAGGCAAATGAACCATCCGGCAACAGCATACTGTTCAGTCTGAGAATTCCCTCCTGGATGAAATAGTCGGAACCGTTCCCGCCAAACAGGCTCGGCGATACTACTTTCACCAAGTCGTTGTAATAGATCATCGGGAATAGCCGCGACGTCGTCTGTTCGACACATCCATACGGGTACTTGAGCAAATACTGGATCGACTTCGCCAATCGTGTCACCGGCAATCCGGAAACCCGCACAACGTATTCGTCTGTCCCGGCCAGCCAATTCGACGGCATCGTGAACGAACCCTTTACATCCTTCGTAATGACCCCGCTTCCGAACTTGGTTACCAGCGGGACCGCCGGGCGATTGGGCATCTCCACCGTCAACGATGACTGCTCTTCCCCCGATTTCGCACTTATCTTGAATACGACCTTCCCCGGAATCGGCTTCGCCTTCACCCCGAATGTCGCCGCTCCCTGCTGATTATTAGCCAGGCTCAACGTTGTACTCGGCGATCCGACAAATTCCACCGGCCCGTCGGCCGATGCTGTCACCGTGATATCCGCCCTGGCCCCGGTGTTGTTGAACACCGTCACCAGACCATCGAACAGATCGTTCGGACTCACAAATCTCGGGAAACTCTCCTGAATGACAATCTTGTCTCGCACCGTGATGTCCGTACTTGCCGAACCAAACAACTCGTTTTGCACCGCAACAGCCATCACCGTCAGCTTGCCGCTGAACTCTGGGAGATTAAATGTCACTTTCGCCTTTCCGGTGGCATCGGTTGTGACCAAACCCGACCAGAGCGCTACCGGCTTCACTCGGCGACTGTTTATTGGATTGAGATGCCGAAGCCGTCCGGCCGCGAACATCTTGTCACCACCTGCCTTCAAGTGGCTCGCCGCCTGATTCACCCTC
Organism: Candidatus Zixiibacteriota bacterium; assembly: GCA_049290195.1. Lineage (GTDB taxonomy): Bacteria > Zixibacteria > MSB-5A5 > GN15 > FEB-12 > FEB-12. The sequence continues at coordinate 30,938 of JBATNE010000149.1, read as the reverse complement.
GGATAGAGGAATGAATACAGATCATACGGCTTGAGCTTTGGCGCCCGCTTTCCATAGAAGAAATCGAGCGGGTCAGGCGTCTTAAAATCAGTCAACTGCAATATCCCGGCGTCCACCGCCGCCACCGTCACCTGGGTCGCCTTGTTCTTTGCCACCTGCAGATCGATCGTCACCTGCGATTTCGGTCTGACTACCGAGGGATTGGCAAAGGTAATCCCCAGCCGTTTTTCTTCCGTCGATAGCCGAAGCGGCACAATACCAAATGCCCGCGCCGGCATGTTCGGCTCCAGCGATGCCGCCGGCCGCAGCAGCGCTGCCGTGATGTAACTGCCCGGGAAATAGTCCCGCTTCACCGGAATCTCGATCTCCGCCGTGTTGTCGGCCATATCCCGGGTCATCGTCTCGATCACACTCCCCTTCTCGATCGTGAGCAGTAACTGGCCGCCAAATGGCGCCCGCACTTGAAGCTTCGCCTTATCTCCCGGCCGATAGCTGGCCTTATCAAACTGCAATTCGATCTTGTCCGGGTTGTTCATCGCCCATGGTGCGTATCCCCATCCCGAGGCATAGAACTGCACCTGCGATGAATGCCCACCTTCCGGATCAGTTGCCACTATTTGATAGGAACCATAGTCGGAAGGCGTGAACGAAGCCGACCCACCTTCAACGGTCAGCGCAATGCTCGCTGAATCAAGCTGTATCGCGCGCCACTCCGATATGTACCGATAGATCCCCAGCTTGTCCTTCTTGAGCACCGTGTTGTAGACTATCCGGTTGAACCGCACCTGGCACTTCGGCAGCGGCACCGCCTTACCGTCAGTTCCAACTGCAATGAAATCAACTTTGACCGGCTCACCCGGTTTAGCGTATCCATCGATTCCAATCCGGGTCCCGACATATTTCGTATATGGATGAATGACCACTTCCGAATAGGCGCTGACTCCCCGTCCCCCCTGTTCCGATACCGTCGCCGACAACAGCCCCTTGAGTGCCGATGGTGCACTCAGCGTTTTGGGAATCACGTAGGTATACCCACAGCCTCCAGTGTCATTCGTTACCGAGTCCTTCAGATCGACTTCCATCCGCGCAAAAGTCCGGTCGGAATTGGTGAACGAATACTTCTGCCATCCTGCCGGGCTGAACTGGTACGGCTCAATCGACAAATGCCCCGTCACCCGAGCCCCCGACGCCGGTGGCCCAAAGAGAAACTTGGCGTCGATTCCGGCATGGATCGTCTGTCCGGCTTGAAGCGAAGTTGCATTCGGCGTCAGCGTGACTTTGATCCGGTCCGGCATGAAATCTTCCACCTGAAACGCCACTTGCCCGATCTGGAGATCCTCACCAATCTCGGCCGTGACACTGTATTTGCCGGTACCGGCGTAATCCGGCACCACAAAATCCTGCGCCGACGGCGCGCCGTTCTCGGTCGTCAGTTTGAAACTGGTGAATTTCTTTCCGCGGCTGTCGTACACCGTCAGGAAATACGGAAACGATGGCGGCACCGCCCCTTCTCCTCCGCGCACAATCGAGACCAGATGCGCCGTGTCCCCCGGCCGGTACACGCCTCGATCTGAATAGATGAACGCTTCATATCCCGATGTCAGATACGGCCTGCCGGACACATCGAAATCAGCAATCGGCAACAACGTTTCATCCAATCGCAGGTACGCGAGATCAGAACCATTGGTCACCGTAATCACGAACGGCTCAAACCCATTCAGCTTGTCCTTGATCTTGTCAAAGATCGCCACCCCTCGCGAATCCGTTTTCCCGGTCACCAGCGTCTGGTTGTTCTTACTGATCAGCGAAACGACCGCCCCGGAGATTGGCGATGTTCCGGTCAGTGAATTCGCCCATACCATCAGGTAATCGTCGGACAGCCGCGCACTTATACCTATGTCAGTGATCATCGCATACCGCGTGTCCGCGATCCACCGCGAATTCTTGCTTCGCACCGAGATCTTGAATATCCCGTGCGCCGTGTCCCCTACCAAACTGGCCAGGTCTATCGACGTCAGAATTGGTTCGTTGAGCCTTCCCTCCAGCGGAAGGTCCTTTATCATCAGCGATCGGCTGAGCTGCCCCTTCATGTAGTAGCCGTACGTATCGTCGCCGTAACCGGAGTTCAAGAAGTGCACGAGGTTGTTTGGAAACACCTGTTCGATCTCCACCGCCGCCATCGGTATATTGGTGGTCTTGACTTCCATCAGCCCGTTTCCGGATTTCGGGAGAAAGATCGCGCGCGATGTGAACGTCACCGATGGCTCCAGATCCGGAAATTTGACGCGTGTCGAAAAGTCATTGGCCAGCGGTGTCGCTCCAATCCCCGGCACTCCCTTGGCCACCTTGACATCAAACGCATCCCCCGGCCGGAACTTGCCGTGAATGAGAACCGTGCTCCACTCGGCTTCAATCGTGTAATCAGTCGCAGGAGACAGCGTTATGTACGGCCGCACGGCATCCGCCAGAACCCGCTCGGAGAAGTAGATGTAGATTACTCCGCCATCCCCCGCACTTCGCGCATCCACCTGGTTCACCGTCAACGGATTCTTCTGACCAACTTCGATCGAAGTGCTGTATTGATCCACCAGCGCCAGCCCGCACGACTGACATGTCACCCCCTTGTCCACAACCAGGCGGTACATCTGTCGCGTACTGGTCTGCTCAATCTGCTCGGTAACCAACTGAAATCGCGGCGCATAGATCGCCTGCGCCTGGCCGCCAATACTGTCAATCGGGAGACTGTTGCCGCTGTTGTCCGTAGCAGTCAGTGTGAACTGGAGTTCTCCCTTAACCGTGTTCTTGTCCCCCTTGAGTGAGATTCTGTTTTTGAGTTCGTTCAGATTGACCGGGTAGTTGAAATTCACAATGATCGAGAGCCTTACCCGGTCCGGGTTATCGGTCGACTGCTCCACCGTACTGTATGTCCCCATAACATTGAGGAACGATGTCCAGAACTTGTATACCTGCTTCTCCGCAATCTTCAGTCCTGAACCCCAGCTCTTGTCCGACGTCACCTTGACCGTGTATTCAGTCGCGGGAGCAAGCTCACCGTCAGGGAAGAATCGAAGCACATCCGTTTCCACCCATCGCGCCAGCCCACGAATTGGCGGAGTGAACACCAGGGGCGGATTCAAGACCGGTTTGTCGAGGCTGTCCTTGGGAACCATCGGCTTGGAGAACTTGATCGTCATGTTAGTTGCCGATGTTGTCCAGCCGTTTGGTTCAAACGACGTCACCCGGATTTCATTGTCCGGTAGACTGATCGAGATGGAAACAAGAAGGAGCGTCAAAGCCGCAATGGCTATGAGCGCTCCTATAATGGTACGGGTTCGATGTGTCAGCATTTTTGTGAAACTTCTCCTGATCGATTCCGACATGACAGCCTCCCAGCTCTGTTTATGCATCCCCGGTCGCAGTGGGTCGAGCATTATACGGTATTGCAACATACGCCCGGAAAAAATCTGCTTCAAGCTGATTCGAAATCGCTCTTCCCGCGCGGACGTCTACCTCCCCAAATGTGCAATAGCAGGTCCCGGGACGTGCCAATATCCCACTATTGGACAATAAGTTACACCGAAAGTACGAATTCGTTAAAGATACCCTGCTCAAGCTCCGAAACGTAGAGCAAAGCGGTATACGAAGTTTTTCTAAAAAAGACTGAACCCCGCTTTTGACCCAAGTGGAAAGCTACTGTCGAAAGGAGAATAGTATGAAAAAGACGTTGCTCGCGGCAGCGATCTTAGTGACCGGACTTGCTTCATACGGTCATGCCGCCAACACACCTCGAATTCCTGAAGTTGAACGCCCCAGCCTTAGTGGCAAGAACCACTGGTTTGTGGGACAAGTCCAGACCGGCTACTACCGGGGTGTTGGAGTCAATTTCAGCGGAATCTTCAACAACGTGGCCGAAGACTTCCCGTTTTCCATCAGACTCGGCCTTGGGTATTCCAGAGTCGGCGGTAACGATGCCTGGGCGGCTCGCCGCGTGTTCATTAACAACGCTACCAACGGAACTGCTCGTTCCAATGCCCGTGTATGGGACGCCCGTCTCGATGTCATGTACCCGATCAAGATGTTCAATCTGAAACGAACCAAAGTATTCGGCGGCCCGCGCCACAGCGATTTCGATACCTACTTTGAATACATCGGCGGTGCCGAGACATTCGATGTCAAATCCAAGCAGTGGGGTATCGGTGGCGGTATCGAAACTTCGTTCAACGTTAGCCCACGTGTTGATCTGGTCTTCACCGGTGGCGCCGACTATTATTTCCGTGGCACTCTGGCCGGCCATGACACGTACTATCGCCCCAATGGCGACGATACCAATCCGATCGACGACTATACATACAAGGATGCCGATGCCGCCATCAACCAGCCTGACATCATGACCCGATTCATGATTGGTGTCGCCTATCACTTCTAGGCGGTCGGTACTCGAACGCCGGACAACAACGTGTGTATGGAATGATTGGAACGGGCAAATGAAGAACCGAAAACGACTTCTCATCCTGAGCATAGTCTTGACCCTCATCGGTGCTTTCCAGGGATGTGCGACGGCCGGCGCCAAGCTGTGCCGTCGCGATCCGCTGGCGCACCCCGAGATCAGATTCGATGACAAAGCCAATGACTTTGTGATCGACGATCACGTGTACTTTTCCAAAGAAGCTTCCAGCGGCGGCCGCGGCTTTGGCGGCGGCGGGTGTGGGTGCAATTGAAATCGACAGGATCAATACGGCAGACGCTGACCGCGGTTACCGCCGCTCTCGTCGGGGCAACCCCGGCCGGAGCGAGCGGGGTAAACCATTCAGAGACGTCGCTCCTTCTGTATAACGAGCGCGATCGCGTCCACGCCACCGAAGCGATCTTCAGCCTGGACAAACAGCTGAAGAACGAATATCGGTTCAACATGCGCTTGACCTATGATGGTCTCACCGGCGCGTCGCCGACCGGCGGCTCTCCGGCCAAAAACGCCCAGACCATTACCCGCCCGTCCGGCGGCGCCCGCACTGTCGTACCGGCCGGCGCCATCCCAATCGATAAATCGTTCGCCGAGACCCGCTTCGCTCTCGATCTAGGCCTCGGTCGTAAACTTAGCTCCGTCACTACCGCCAACGCCGGTGCTCACATTTCCAGCGAGCATGATTACACATCACTCGGATTGAATGGCGGCATCTCGTATGACTTCAACCAGGCCCGTAATAGCATTGGCCTGTCAGCTTCGATCAACCGCGATGTGGTCAAGCCGCTCCTTGGCGTCCCCACACCATACGTGTCCGTAAACGAAGATGCCGAGATAATCGACCATCAGCGCATCACCAACGGCAATCGAAAGAAGTATGTCTACGATGTCGTCGTCAGCTTCACGCAAGTTGTCGATCCCAAGACGCTCCTGCGCCTGAGCTACTCGCTGGACTATGCTACCGGCTATCTGACCGACCCGTATAAAATCTTCAGTGTCGTTCAACCGAATGATTCGGTCAACGCCGGCGACCCGGTCGACCAGTTGCACGAAAACCGTCCCGGCAAACGCGTAGGCAACGCCGCCTCGGCTGACATTCGCAAATATGTCTGGGGCACGATTGTCGAAACCGGCTACAGGTATTTCTTCGATGACTGGGGCGTGAAATCGCACACGGTCGACCTGAGTGTCAAAGCCGATTTGAAGAAGATCGGTTCATTTGAACCGCACGTTCGATACTACACCCAGGGGCGCGCCGATTTCTCCCGCCCCTTCCTCGTCCAGGGAACATCCGTGCCTGACTACGTCTCGGCTGACAGCCGCCTGGCAGCCTTCTCGGCCATTACCTATGGCATGGCCTGGACTATTCCAACCAGCGCTACTTCACGATTGACCTTTGCTGCCGATATCTATACTCAGCGCGGGGACGCCAGCCCGCCTGAAGCTTTCGGCCCATTGAAAGACATAACCATGTTTCCCGATTTGCGTGCGGTCATGCTAAGAGTTGGACTTGCCCATGATTTCTGAGACCACGAGCGATATTCAGATACGAAGAGCGGATGATCACTGGATCGTCCGCTTTTCCGCCATGGCCAGTCCCTGTGAGATTCTCCTGCGATGCGAGTCCATTGCCGAAACCGAACGGCTCGCGGAGATCGCTATCGCAGAGACCCTTCGTATCGAGCGGAAATTCAGCCGGTACCGCAAAGACAACATCGTCGCGCAGATTAACTCCGGTTCCGGTCTCCCGACACCCATCGATGACGAGACCGCCCGCCTGCTCAAATATGCCGCCCAATGCCATGCTCTGTCCGAAGGTCAGTTCGATATCACCTCAGGCGTCCTCCGCAAGGCCTGGAACTTCTCCGGCGAGGAGTTCACCCCCGATGAATCATTGATCGACTCCCTTCTTCTACTCGTCGGCTGGGACAAGACCACCCTCACGGACACAGAGTTCCAGGTTCGCCCCGGCATGGAAATCGACCTGGGCGGAATCGGCAAAGAATACGCCGTTGATCGAGTGGCTCGCCTGCTCTTTGAAAAGCGCCAGTGCCCTCTGATGGTCAATTTCGGCGGCGATATCCGCGCTATCTCTCCGGCAAATAAATCGATCCCCTGGCGGGTTGGGATCGAGGATCCGGAGCGCGATAATCAATCCATCGGCATGATCGAACTGGTGAACGGCGCAGTCGCCACCAGCGGTGTGGCCTATCGCTTCTGCCTGGTCGATGGCCGTCGTCTTGGCCATATCCTCGATCCTCGAACCGGATGGCCGGTCGAGGATGCCCCGCGCAGTGTCACTGTCGTGGCCGACTACTGCATGGAAGCCGGCCTCCTCTCCACCCTCGGCATGCTCCATGGCCACGAAACCGAGTCCTTCCTCAACGATCAAAACGTCCGTTACTACTGCTGTCGCTGAGATCCGATCCTCACTCCGGCTCATCCCCTCCAACCCCAATTAGTCTCCTCAGTACTAGCTAAATTCATTGATTTGAACTGCGATTTACTCTAGTTTTGGCTGGCGCTCCTGTGTGAGCGGCTATCACTGTCAGCAATCAATAACAGGGGCGATCACTCGGTGATTTCCCGTAACCTTGATGAATCAGCATCGGTAATGAGTACTATGCAATCCTCACCATCTCACTCAAACACCTGGTATGTCTATCTCGCGGTCATCATGAGCGGCGCAGCGGTCCTCGCTCTGGAACTCCTCGGCACCAGACTGCTCGCTCCCTTTTGCGGCGCGGACATCTATCTCTGGTCCGCCTTGATCAGCGTCACCCTTATCGCCCTCAGCTGCGGCTATGCCCTCGGAGGGCGTTTCGCTGACAAAGGCCCGAACCTGCTCCGGCTCGCTCTTCTCATCGGTCTGGCAGGAATCTGGATTGTCGTAATCCCCTGGTTGCGCCTCCCGCTGTTCAGTCTCGCTCAGTCGATCGACCTGCGCATCGGCGTCCTGTTGATCGCCCTGATTCTCTTTTTCCCCCCTATGACTCTCCTCGGGATGGTCAGCCCCTATGCCGTCCGTCTGCGAGTCGCATCCGTCGAGACGGTTGGCACCACCGCCGGCAATCTTTACGCTATCTCCACCGTGGCCAGTGTCGTGGCCGCTTTGGCCACCGGATTCATCCTGATCCCCAATATCGGGGTACCAACTTTGGTCTTTGTCATTGGCTTGTTACTCATCGTTACCGCTGCCGTAGGGAGAATCACACAGTCAAAGACCAAAGGTGCCATCGCCGCTCTGCTGATTCTGGCAGTCACCGTCTCACTCTGGTTCTTTGCCTCGCCGAAGCAACTGGCCAATCCCGAATCCGGTCTCCTTGCCGTGGAAACGAGCGCCTACGCCGACCTTCGTGTTGTCGAACGGGATAGCGTGCGCTATCTGCTGGTCGATGGCGGTACGCACAGCTCGGTCGATGTGGTCACTTTGCAGACGCACATGTCCTATGTGAATGTCCTCAATCTTACCAGGAATTACTTTGACAAGACCGGCACCATGCTCACCGTTGGACTCGGTGGTGGATCAGTGGCCAGGGGATTTGCGCAGAAGGGGTGGAAAGTTGACGCTGTCGAGATCGATCCGGTTGTGACAAAATTAGCCCACGAATACTTCGGCCTCGCACCGAAAGAATGTCAGACGTACGAAATGGATGGCCGCCAGTATCTGGCCACACACAAAGATTCCTATGATGTCATCATTCTTGATGCCTATGGCAGCAGCTATATCCCGTTCCATCTCGTCACCAAAGAAGCGTTCGCGCTGGCGAAATCGCGATTGAATACCGATGGAATCCTGGCTCTGAATGTCGAGTGTGTTGGGTGGAATGATCCGCTCGTTGCCTCCCTCGCCGCAACGATAGGCGAGAGCTTCAGAAATGTCGTCGCACTCCCCATTGTAGAGCCCCCGGATCAATTTGGAAATTTGGTGCTGTTTGCGTCCGACCGATCGCTTGACCTGGCCCAGGACCCGCCCGTACCGATCGACCGCTTCAGTCTGGAATACGATCAGGCCCACGCCTGGGACAATCGCTTCAAGCCGGAGATAGCCTCGGCCCAAATCCTGACCGACAATCTCAATCCGGTTGACTCATGGTCCGGCCGAATCAACCGTGCCGCCCGTGCATTCTACCATTCTTCGCTCGATACCCGCGGCATCGCCTGGTAGATTGAGATTACTTCCCGTCCATCGGGACGATCTTACCGGTCACCTCTATCTTTGTCGGATACCCTTCCAGCGTCTTGGGAATCTTCGAGACGATTGCCGACGAGTCGTTTTCCACCAGCACCAGTATGCACGGGGTCCCGTCGTCTAACTGCCCAATAGCAACCCCGGTTACGCCCGGAATCGGCATGAGTTCCGGCGTATGATCGGCCATGACTGCGTTAATGTCCCGCATCGGCGCACTCTCCTTGGGCGCGGACGTTTTTTCTTCCTGCTTGCCGCCGCATCCGTTAGTGACAAAGCAGCACACCACAATTAGCCCCGACAGGAGAATTGATCGCCCCATACCCTGCATCAAAAGACTTAGTTTCATCGATTGCTCCCGCGTCTGCACTCAGTCTGCACCCAATGTAATAAAAAACCTGCCCCCAGTCCATGACCGGGGACAGGCTCTTATCAATCCGTCCTTCTCCAGGCTTGTCGGAAAACGAGCCTAGTTACCTACCATTGTGGCGCCAAGGAAACTCAGTACTGAGTTGATCGGGTTGGCAACCGCGATACTGGTGCTACCGGCAAAGAGGAGACCGATAGCTCGTGGATTAGTAGTAACATCCTGAACTAGCAATGATCCGGAGTCGCCGCTTCCAAGGAACTTGCTCCGGGTATTGGTGACCAGAATCTGGCCGGTAAAGGTCTTGGTGAAAGCAGTCCCGCCCGCGCATTCATTTTCATACGATACGCTAATGGTTGCATTCAAACCGCTCACTTTACTGCGGGTAAGCCCGGTCGTACGGCCGCTCTTCTTGACCGCCTGTCCCACTGAGGCTGCGATGGTCGCGGAGGTCAGAGTGCCGATTTCGAGTATCGAGCCGTTCGGGTTCACCATGCCGCTGACAATGTTCGCGCTGGAACAGTCAACGTTGCTGCCCGGGAGAGAGCTGGTCTTGACCAGCTTTGCAACTACCTGAGCACTCGCAGCGCTGCAGTTCACATCGATAAGCCCCGGCTGAATGACATTGTCACCCGTGGTGGCCACCGTGCCGTTACCACCGGACACGATGTCCGCTTCAAGCACGTGATAATTGGAAAGAACGCGCAAAGTCCCGCCCACATTGATGAGCGCGCCAAGTGTTCCACCGCAGCAATAGCCGTTGGCAAGATCCTTGGCCCATCCGCCGGATGTCCCCATCTGGATCGGAGGAGTCTGCTTGGACTTGTGGCTTACTCCCGCCATGGCGACTACTTTGTCGGTCAATAAGACTTCAACCGGCACGCCATCAAGCGTTTTCGGCGCCGCAGCCAGGGCGCGCTGGGAGGTTACCAGCAACAATACTGCCGGATGTCCATTGGCATCGAGTGATGTCGCCGTACCGATTACTTCGGGGTCCTGCATCAAATGCCCGGTATGGCGGTTCTGAACGACCATGACAGCCTGAACCTGCGGATTGTCCGGAGACAGCACGCCGGCCTGAGACTGATCTGATGAAATGGGGCCGTTATTGTTCTCAGAGCATCCCCAGAGACCCAGGGAGAGAGCGAGAACGGTAACAGCCAACAGCACAACTATGCTGCTCGGACGAGTCAACGTACGCTTCATAGACGTTTTCCTTCATTGTGAGGTGTGAACGGAAATATCACGGATTGAATATTCATTTGTGCTCGTGTGACCATTTGGGTCGAATAACCCTGCCCCCATCCCCTATTCAACGGAAAATCGCCTGTCAGTCAAATCCTGTCAAGCATATTATTCTCTGGGGACCCACCATGTTACAGAGTGTGACGAAAGATGTGCGGGCCGCCTCGATCTATCTCACGCGCGATCCGATAAGCCGAATCTAAGATAGGTCGTCAACTTCTATTCTGTTACAATTGGCTCTTGCGCCCAGGACGCCACGAAATCACTTCCGGCGTTTTCCGGAATTTCCTGCTGAACTCGGCGCGGTCAGTTGATGTTCAAGTCGTCATGTAGATTGGAGACCAGGAAAGGATACTCTCATGCCATTCGATTTGGATAAATCACTCCCGATATTGGAACGAACACCCTATGTCGTCGACGCCATGCTGCGTGGATTGCCGGAGCAGAGCATCCGCGCCACCGAAGGTCCCAACACCTGGAGCCCTTTCGACATCGTCGGCCATCTGATTCATGGTGAGAAAACCAACTGGATCCCCCGCCTGGAGATGATCCTGGCTGAGGATGGCCCCCACCACTTTGCCCCGTTCGACCGAACAGCCATGTTCAAAGACAGTGAAGGGAAGTCGCTTGATGATCTGGTGGAGGAATTCATATCGCTGCGGGCGTCCAACGTCGGCCGGCTCAAATCGGCTGATCTGACTGGTTCGGATTTCCAGAAGACCGGGATCCATCCCGAATTCGGTGAAGTCACCCTCGCACAATTGCTTTCGGCCTGGACCGCCCATGATCTCGACCACATCTCCCAGATCGCCCGGGTGCTGGCCAAACAGCACTACGACGCCGTCGGACCGTGGGCCGCATACCTGCGCATACTCAGAACATAATCCGGCAGCGCTTTACTGCCGGGCGACCTCGAATGCAGTTACGGACATGTCGGCAGAATGTAGCCGCCGCCGGTCAAGTAACTCACCAGCGCGCTCAAATCCGCAAGATCCACTACCCCGAGTGCATTGATGTTTGCTTCGTCACTGCACGAAAGGACATATCCGCCCCCCGTCAGATAACTGACCAGTGCGCTCAGATCGGCGAGATCCACCCCTCCGGCACCGTTCACGTTTCCGGTAGTCCCCGCACAGCAACTCGGAGTGGTACAATGGTTGGCAGAGGCGAACGATACCCCCATCCGGAGAAACGCACCCGTGCCGTCCGGACACCTCCCGTAACTTGAATCAGTCACCTGCGCCCCAAATGTCAGCGAATCAATCATCACCAGATTGGAATCCGCCAGACCGATCGCTTCCCCTGACTTTGACAGCGCGAAATTGGTGTGCAGCCCCACCTGCAACGTATCCTGGTCCGCCCATATCGTCAGAAATCCATGGGCCGCGATAACCGTGTCCGGCAAACGCCACTTCCCCGGATTGCTCAGCTTGTCGGACAGGTAGCACTTCTTGAGCGCCACCGGAGCCGCTGTCGGATTGTGCAACTCCACCCAATCCTCGTACTCACCATCCTGGTCCGTTACCGCCGAGACATTGTCCGCCATGAATTCATTAATGACGACATCTGAAACAGTCGGATTGACAACCGTGATAGTCGAATCTTCGAACTCCGCCCGCGGTGGCATATACGCTCCCGCGCTGCTATTCTCGGCGTAGATGTAGTAGTGCACATCCGAGGTCCCGGCGGCAAGAATTGCCCCGAAGACACCGTCGCCGGTCGCTCCGTCGCCGTGGGCACCATCGTCGTACATCGTCGTCTTTTCGAAATGGTCGCTCAGGCCGAAGCGATACCCCAGCGTCACCGCCGTACCGCCCGTTATCTGCGTCGTGATCGTCACCGAACTGTTCGCCGGAATCGTCGACGGACTGTGCGCTATTGCCGCGATCGTCGGCGGCGTGGCCTGGAAGTCCGGCCGGTTGCTGAGATAGGTCAGTCGAGCACTCATGAGCGGAACAATCCCTACCATTTGCTGAGGCGTCGACACCGTCGTCGTGAGGTTTGCCAGAAAGTTGGCATAGCTGTAAAACTTGTATGGGTCAGCCTGCACCGATGACGCAATAATCCCCTGAATCTCCGCCCCCCGCGTCTGATACCAGCCGTTGGCAAAATTCTCAGCCATTATCGTCTTCATATGCGCGATCAACCGCTTCTGATTGGTCGTTTTCGAGAGGATGAATTTGAGGTGCGGATAGTAAACATTATTCTGGTACACAAGCGGATCCAGTTGCTGCATCTGCGGGATACCCAATTGTCCCCCACCGTTCACCAGGTTCGTGAACCCGCCAAAGTCCATGTTGAGATCCCAGATCAGCGGGTTGAACCGGTGTGAATCATCAAGGTAGAGGTAGAAATTGTGCGCCATGCTCACCGGCGAATCGAGATTCACCAGCAGGTAATCATATGCCAGCATCCACAGGTGGCGATCAACATTCAGGACCGATTCCACCGCCCCTGAATAATTGTTGAGCGTATCCAGGAAGTGTATGAGGTCGCGCCAGCCCGCATCCGAGTCCATTTGATAGTACGCCATGTAGCTTGTCGAATCGGTCCCTTTGTATCCCCACACCGTCTGGTTGTTTGGGAAGCCGTCGTACTCCCCCTTGAAACAGGCATTGTCTCCACTGGCGAAGTAGGTCCGAAGGTACTTCTTGTCGATATCCTGTACGCTTACATACAGCCCGATCAGTGCCCCATTGACATAGACATTGGTGTAGTTGGCCAAACACCCCGGCATGTACTTCCGCACGATTTCATACCCGAGAACCTCCCGAATAAAACTGGGATCGGACCATGAATTCGCCAGTTTGAGCGTTCCGTACCCTTCGATGAGCTGGTTGCCCTTGACATAATCCAACTTGATATTGAACGGATTCTTGACCCGATTCCTGCCGTACGTACTGTTTCCTTTGTACCTGACTCCAACGCTGTCGTACGTTACCCCGTCGATTACTGCTGTCCCCAGCAGCCGCTCTTCATTGCCTTCAGCATACAGGCTGTCAAGTATCGCGTCCCAATTGGACTGCGGGAACGTCAGCTGAATCGTATGAATTGTAGAAACGTCGTAGAAACCATCGCCGTGGGCCGCAGTCCCCAGACAGATCAACAAACAGAACAACAGGATTCCCTTACGCATACCATATTCCTCGCATGACCTGATCAATATACCATCACATGAATCATCACTACTACTGCAATTTTCCCCTGCCATCAGGGCCGACACGAGATCACGCCGCCGTTCGCGGACGCTTTCTATCCATGCAGATTGACCAATCGTTCGATCCCCGTTGCCCGCCGCGCTAGTATCAATGTATGTGGTTCGATATATCTCACTATAGGATTGTCGGCTGCGTTACAAATCGAAACATCCCGCAAGCAGTTATTGCGATACGAAAATCCGACTTGGGCAGTGGTGATTTTTTCGTAAGCCATATGTCTGCCCTAGATTCCATGAATTGCCTTGCCCAAACGACTCCGGTTCTTTATCCTTCCCGAAGTACTTGGACAAAGAACTCCATGTCCTGTTGACGCAAAATAAACGTGACGATACCGTTGAGGCTACCATGGAACCTGTGACACAGATCAAAGATACTACCGCCAACCCCGCCCCTCTGGGACTCCTCGGATTTGGCATGACCACCGTCCTGCTTAATCTGCACAATGCCGGATGTTTCGGCCTCGACACCATGATCCTTGGCATGGGGATATTCTACGGCGGCATCGGACAGGTGATTGCCGGTGTCATGGAGTGGAAGAAAAAGAACACCTTTGGGACGACAGCCTTCACCTCCTACGGACTCTTCTGGCTTACCCTGGTCGCCCTTTTAGTCCTGCCCAAAATGGGTTGGGGGGAAGCCCCGGCCAAAAGCGCCATGGCTGCCTATCTGCTCATGTGGGGACTGTTTACCGGTTGCATGTTCATTGGAACCCTCAAGTTGAACCGCGCCCTTCAAGTCGTCTTCGCGTCCCTCACGGTCCTTTTCGTTCTCCTTGCCTTGGGCGACCTGACAGAGAACGTTGCCTTCACCCGTGTAGCCGGCTGGGAAGGAATCTTCTGCGGTCTCTCAGCCATCTACACTGCAATAGCGCAGGTGCTGAACGAAGTCTATGGTCGAACCGTCCTCCCCCTCGGGCAGCTCTAGGAGGCCGTTCCTCCCATTCGACTCCCTGGTCCCTGCTCAACGACAGGACAGTATCTGTCAGATTTCTCGTGGCTGAAGCCTCTCCCCCTCTATAAGACGGCTGTGCAGGTCGATAACTGGGACAGGGTTCATTGGGCTGGATAACGGATTCGACGCCCACGGAGACATCGGTTGGCTACCGTGCGAACTGATGAAATCGTTGATGGTAAGTCTGGCGGGGCTGGTCTTCCAATTCATCTGGTAGAAAACTCGTGATGGTTTCATACCCCTCGTGCCGTTGTCGCGACCACTGAGCTGAAATACGACTGCTGGCGATATCGACACTGGATCGGGAAATTCGCATTCCCGAAATTGATAAGGACTGACTTATGAGACGGACTTTGAGCATCTGCGGCATCGCCCTTTCACTGGGAATACTGGCCTGTGGATTCATTCAGTCAGTTTCCGGCGCCGATTCCATCCAACTGCTCTCCAGCCTGATGGCCAAAATCGATCAGGCGCCGAATGTAGCCGCCTCAACGAAAGCGCTTATGAAGGAGAAGCTGCTCCCGTTCTGCACTGACAGCGTCTTCGTTGCCGCAGTGAAAGCGCAAAACAGCAAGCGTCTTTCGCTCGACGCCATCAAGAAAACAGACTCAGCCTGGATTTTTGCCGACGATGACCTGCCGATCAAGCGAGAATTGACCGGCAATGCCGTCACGGCCGAAATACAACGACTCGGCCTGCGCATTCCGTCGATGTCCGAAGTAATCGTTATGGACAATCAGGGAGCCAACGTCGGACAGAACACCCTGACGACTGACTATTGGCAGGGAGATGAACCGAAATTTATCAACGCCTTCAACAGCGGCAAGGGCGGTGTTGACTTTGGGAAAGCACGACTCGACAAATCTACCAATCGGGTCGACCAGAAGATCTCCCTGCCCATCATAGACACCGACGGCAAGGTGATCGGAGCCATTTGTATCGGCCTGGTCGTCTAGCGAAGTGGTTTCAGGTGGACATTCTGGTGACCACAGTCCGATGGCTCGTTTCTAGGCCGATGCGCAGACCTGACGGTCAAGTTCCTGCCTCACTGCCAGGGCGATGATCTTTCGATCAAACGGCTTTCTCACAAATGTGCGTGCGCCCAATCGCCTGGCTTCAACCACTCTGTCCGATTCAGAAAACCCGGAAACGATTATTGCTTTCTGATCAGCCCTTATCTCCAGCGCGCGGCGATAAGTCTCCGTACCGTCGAGATCGTTCGGCATGATCATGTCCAGCACCAGGAGTTCAATCTGCTTGTGCGCGAGAATCGAAAGGGCCTTCCTCCCTCCCTCGCAGGCTTCAACTTGATACCCAAGTGAGGCAAGGATTCGGGTCGAAACCTCCCGTTGCGTTGCGTCGTCATCAACTACCAGAATTGTTTCAACGCCGTGGGGGGTCTCATCGGACGTCTTGTCGCACATCAATGCGCGCGTAATCGGGAAGTAGAGGTAGAATGACGTTCCTCCACCGACTTTCGTACTCAGGTCGATGTACCCGCCGTGATCCTTTACCACCGCGTCGACAATACTCAGCCCCAAACCGGAGCCGCGCGTCTTGTTGGTCGACTTGGTCGTAAAGAAGGGGTCAAATATAGTTTGAATAACTCCTTCAGGAATACCACTACCCGTATCCGATACCGTCACCTTCACATATTCACCGCGAGGAATTCGACCGTAAGTGACCGACGTTGCATCCGCATAGAAGTTCTCGGTCGTTATGGTCATCCGCCCAATGTCCTGCATTGCGTCGCGGGCGTTGGTCACCAGATTAAGGATCACTCGGTGGAGCTGCGCCGCCCCACCTCGGATGTTCATCAAGTCCGGAGACAGTACCGCCTCAATAATCAGGGAATCTGGCCAGGGCGCCATATCCCGCAACGCGTGCTGAATAATGACATTGAGACTGACCACGTCTTGACTGTAATGCCCCCGACGGCTGAGTGTCAGCAGTTGCTGATTCATCTCCGCTATCTTTCTGGCTGAATCTTCGATCGCCGCGAGATAGTCAAAACCGAGATTCCCCTCCGGCAGTTGTTCTCTTATCAACTCCGGATAGGCCATCATCGGGGCCAGCATATTATTGAAATCATGAGCTACCTGACCGGCAATCTGGCCCGCCGTCTCGAGACGTTGCGCCCGCGACTCCAATTCACGCAGCCGCTTGGTCTCTGTGATGTCCCGCGCATATCCCGTGGTTCCGATAATCTCCCCGTTTTCACCGATAACTGGTGTCTTGAAGGTCTCGAACCACGTGACCTTACCCTGATCCTGCACCAGTTCTTCGACAATCTTCCCGGCCCCGGTTTGCATTACTTCGGTGTCGTCACGCCGGTATTTTTCCGCGAGCTCCTTCGGCCAGACATCCAGATCGCTCAGCCCAATCAGATTTCTGGGATTCCCTCTTCCGCACGCAAGGGCAAACGCCTGGTTGACGTCCTGGAATCGTCCGTCCTTATCCTTCAGCCACACCAAACCGGGCTGATTTTCGATGATCGACCTCAGGTAGGACTCCCGTAACTCGAGTGCTTTCTCAGCCCGCTTGCGATCGGTGATGTCTTGATAAACACCCAGGACTCCGACGATCTCTCCGGCGCCATCTCGAAGCGGCACTTTGCTGGTCAGCAGGTGAATCTGGTCACCCGATGGAGTCGTCTGCGGCTCCTCAAAGAGAAGGTGAACCTCCCCACCTTCGATCACCGCTCGGTCATCGGCTCGATACTGATCTGCCTGCTCTCGCCAGCCCAGATCGCGATCGTTCTTCCCGATGATATCCTCGACTTTCTCATGTCCCGCGTCCCGCGCAAATGCATTGTTGCAACCAAGGTACACTGAGTCTCTGTCTTTCCAGAACACCCGTACCGGAATGGAATTCAGGACCGCGTGGAGAACCTCGCGCGACTCCCGCAATGCTTCCTCCGCCCGCTTCCGTTCAGTGACATCAATTAGTGTCGACTGCATGCCAATGACGGTGCCGTCGGAGTTCGTCAGCGGCCGCGAGTTGTTTAGCACGGTGATGACTTTGCCGTCTTTACGCACCACTTGATGTTCGTAATTGATGATCCGGTCGCCGCCAAGCAGTTGTTGATGCGCAGGCAATACCACTACCGGGTTCGCGTCGACATCAGGTATGCTCTTGGTAAGCAGCTCTTCTCGCGAATACCCCAGTAGGTCTAGTCCCGCCTGGTTCGAGTCAATGAACCGCTTCTTCTCATCAAAAATGTAGATAGCGGCTACCGATTCGTCGAATATCCCTTGATACTTCTCCCCCTGCGCCCTGAGCCTGGACTCCATTTCCTTTCGCTCGGTGATGTCGAGCATGACCGTCAGGAAATACTGCTGACCGTGAGTATTGACGATTTCCCCAGAAAACAGCCCATCCAGAATCGCTCCATCACGACGTCGCACCTGGAGTTCCACTTCGGCAAAACGCCCCTCATGGTGCATAACGTGGGCGAGAACATCCAGGTGTTTGCTGTCAACAAACAGCTTCAGTTCCTCTGTCGTCCGCCCGATCACTTCCTCTCGGGTATACCCCATCGTCTTGAGAAACGTGTCGTTGACATCAACCAACGTGCGGGTCGGCATGACCGAGACCGCCATCAGAGCCGGATTGTTGCGGAAAAGCCGCTCAAACCGCTGCCTTGCGTCCTGCTCCGCACTCAGATCTTTGCAAATGCCGAACAGGCAGTCTGCGTCGTTCCAGCGCCCGAAAAACACGCGAATCTCAACCGGAATGAGGTTCCCCAACTTACTCACCATCTGCAGAGTGCAGTGCCTCCTCTTTCCTGCAATCATGGCTTCCAGAATGGCGGCCACCTCTTCCCGCACTTCCGGCGGGTGCAGTTCCAGTACATGCTTCCCCCGTAACTCTGATTCACCGTACTCGAGTTTGCGCTCTGCCGCCTTGTTGGTGAAAAGGATATGACCGGTCAGCGATGTCACAAAAGTCATGTCGTCCATCTTCTCGAAGAACGCCCGGAAATCTGTCTGCCTCTGCTGCTCCCCTTGCTCCGCCGGTTGGTAACCAAAGATAGAACGCACGTACACCTCGTGCCGCCCTCCATGCTCGGGACGACGCCAGGCGCTTATTTCAGTTTCGTATTGAGTACCATTCTTGCTGCGATGCTGCGACTGGCATCTCCCTCCGCCCCGTTCCAGTAGACCCAGTATGCCGGCATTCTTGCCGATCGGTTCGCCGATAGCTTCCAGGTCTGAAATATTCATCCGCAGCAGTTCCTGCTCGGAATAACCACTCAATCGGCAATAGCTCTCGTTGACCTGCAACAACCGCCCCTGGGAGTCGAGTAGCAAGAAACCATCGGTTGATTTCAGCTGGATCGGTCGATCTTCACACGCCTTCTTCATCGTCTCTTCCCCGCACAATAGCTCGTGTTATCGTCGGGCAGATGCTGCTGGCGCTACGAAGTCGATCTTCCCCCAATTCCTGACTCCGACAATTGACACAATTCATATGATCAAATGGCTGCAATTTCCAGGGAAAGGCCGCGATCGCTCGAGCCCAGTGACTAACCCCCTGGAAACGGACCATTCAGTCTATTTATCGGCACGCTGTGCAAAAAACTAACAGCTCCGAGAGGAAATGCGGACCCGATCAGTTCTGATTATGGCATCAGAAAATGGCGCAAAGGTCAAGGTGACAGCCTTCAGACTCGCAAACTGAGCGTACTACGATACATGTAGAAGAAGTAATGTGGATATGATAGTGAGGAACTGATGACGAGAATTCAGATTGGAATACCCAAAAAAAAGCTGGGAGACAGGGACTCGAACCCCGATCCCACGGTCCAGAGCCGTGTGCCCTACCATTGGACGATCTCCCAGTTCAGTAACTTTCTGCCCAACCCGGTGGCTGAACAGGCCGCCAATATACTAACTCACATCGGCATGTCAAGACTTCACTTTACTACAATCGGGAGACTCTAACCTGATGTATCAGAAGCGCTAAACCGGTGATCCGAATCACCGCCCGGGAACCCGCCAGACGATTTCTCAGCCCACGGCTCGCCCCACGCTTGATTTCCGCATCCTTGATATCGTACTCCGTCCCGCTCCAACTCACCTTGATCTGGTCCGTCAGCGGTACCAGCGATACCATGTCACCCTTATGCCCCTTGATCCCATATCGCCCGTCGCCAACCGTGCAGGCCTCGTAATTTCGATTGATGATCGATATCCCCACACACGATGGATTCCGCTTGTGACACGCATACAGCGCCGGCAACATCATGTTGCCGATAAACTGATCCGGCTCGCCAAACGATGGCTGCACGATATCAATCTCATCAGCTCCCTGCTGTAGACAATGATCCACCGCCAGCTCGACATCAGTCCGATCCTTCATCACCGGATGCTGAATCACAACTGTCTTTCTGGGAAGATCCTTCGGAATTCGTTTCAGGGAGTCAAAATCCCCGATCAGCAGATGCGGCACGAGGCCGGATTTCTTGAAGAACGCGTAGCCGCCGTCCACCGCCACCAGCTTCTTCCCCGAACAGAGCTTCTTGTAATGGGCTATATCGGCCGTGTGGTACTGGCCGTGAAGAAACAGAAGATATCGTTTCATCCGTTCATCTTGGCGGTCACCGCCGCCGCTCCTATCAGCGCCGCCTTCTCTTCGATTATTACTTCAACCGGCATTTTGGCCAACAGCGCTTCCATTTTCCCCCGCTTCACAAACCGCTCCATGAACTTGCTGCCATCGAGCAGGGTAATGATCTGCGGCCCGATCATCCCGCCAATAAATATGCCACCCAGCGTCATCCCCTTCAGCGCCAGATTCGATGCCTCCGAGGCATAGCAATCAATAAATATCTCCATCGTCCGGGTCGCATACGCGTCCGATCCCGAAAGCGCCTTCTCAATTATCGCACTCGGTTTATCTTTCGCCTTCTGATACCACGATGCCAGCCCATTCCCCTGGGAATCAATCACGAAATTGTAAATCGTGTCCAACCCCTTGAGTGAAAGGACATCTTCAACCGCGACATGCCCATGGTCGGAGTAGATATAGGCCCACAGTTCCGACTCCAGCTGGCTCGATGGTGCAAAATCGGAGTGGCCACCTTCCGATGCCACCGGCAAATATGATTGCCCGTCTACAAACACGAGCGATTCCCCGAGTCCGGAACCGGCTGCAATCAGACCGATATTCCCTCCCGGTACTTTCTCCCCGGCGTTGATGGTATAGAACCGGTCTTTCCCGAGCACCGGAAGACTGTGCGCAATCGCCACAATATCGTTAAGCAACTGCACTTTCCCAATTCCGAACTGCTTGGCTATATCCGCCGCCACCAGTCGCCACGACAACCTCGTGGTCAGCACTTCGTCGTTGATCACCGGCCCCGCTACGCCGAAACAGGCG
Organism: Candidatus Zixiibacteriota bacterium; assembly: GCA_049290195.1. Classification (GTDB taxonomy): domain Bacteria; phylum Zixibacteria; class MSB-5A5; order GN15; family FEB-12; genus FEB-12. The sequence continues at coordinate 10,122 of JBATNE010000149.1, read as the reverse complement.
CACTTCAAATCGGTCTTCTGACGCTTAAGATATAAATTGAGAATCGATTCGAAATTGGTGAAATCGTGGCTGGCGTAGGTGGTCTGACTGGTCAGCTTCATTCCACTGTCGACCTGCCGCACTTTGGCCAATTCAACTGTGGTACCGCTGATATATCCCGCTAGCATTCTCTCATCGTTCCATTAATCTCTTGCCCAGCAAGCGCTTCGGCCGCCGCCCGATCCAAGAGCCAGATCGTGTCGGTCGCGCGGATTCTACCCGCCGGGAGATTACTACCCTTTATACTCGATGACAACACTTTTGTTAGGGCCTCTCCCTTATTCACACCTGTCACCAAAAACACGACCTTTCGTGCCCGATTAATCAATTCCACGGTAAAAGTCAGCCGCCGCCCCTTCTGAGAACTCACATACGGCGCCGCAATCAGCTGCTTTTCTGCCCCGTCAAAATCAAAGTCCGGAAATAGCGATGCCGTGTGACCATCCGGCCCCATTCCCAGAAAGATCAAATCAAACTGCGGGGCCGCATCTTCACCCTGTCCAACTCTGGTCCGAATTACTTGCTCGTACCTCGCCGCTTCGCCTTCAAGATCGCCCGCTTCCCCCTGCATTCTGAAGACAGATTCCGCAGAAATCCCGAGCGGCACAAATAACTCCAGATTAGCCAATCGATAATTCGACTGTTCGCACTCCGGCCCAACCGCCCGTTCGTCCGAAAAGTAAAACTCAACTCGATCGCGCAATAACTCGCCGACTGCATCCCTTTCCCTCAACGCCTGGTACAGCAACCTCGGCGTACTCCCTCCGCTCAATGCGACACGATATTTCTGTCCTCCCCTGTGCCCCTTGATATCTGCCACCAATAGATCAGCCGCATAACCGGCCAGCCCCTCCGGTGTCTTGAAAACGAGAATCTGATTCATGCGAGGGAATTTCTATCTAGGAGTGATGTCTCATCCGGGCAATGGTCGATGCCACCGCTTCGAATTCTCTTTGCTCCGAACCATCCTGGAGCGTTCCGACAATGTACGATGCCAGCGGCCAGTCGGTCACCGAGCGCGTCAAACACTGGTTCCGGTAATGCAACTTCCATTCCACCTTTTCCGGTGTCTCGGCGAGCCGAAGTACCGCCTTGTCCAGGTCGTGCCCAAACTCAATGGTCAGTATCGTCTGTTCATCGGTGGGCTGGTCACTCACGCTGACTGCTATATTGTGCTTCTCAAGTCGTGCTACCAGCCAGCCGGCCATCAGATCGTAGTAGGTGTCGCGGTTCGGTTGTGAATAGACTGTAAACTTCGATGGATTCGTCTGAGCCGTCATCATGCCGAAAAAGTCACCGATCAATAGCCGTATCGGCAAGGTGTGAAACCACCGAAGTGGCAACAGCTGCCGTACACTCGCCCCGGCCGGAACGACATCAGCATTCACCAGCACCAGATCCGAGAGATCCAAGAGCATATTGTCCAGTGCCGGGGTCGACTGAAACGGTCGGAAATCCACCGTCACAATGGGTACCGAATCTACCAGCAGTGAGCGAAGCGCTCCAACGATTGACTTCACTCGCGTCTGCTCGGACACTAATTCAATGATTTCCCAGCAGCGAATCGCGCCGGAGTCCGGATCCTTGACACAACTCGTCCGCACAAATGCGTAATATGACTTGATCTCATCATCGACTACCGTCAGAATCACTCGCGACGGATACTCCCGTGCAATCGCCAGCGCCAGTATCTCCGCTTCCGGCCGGGTCAGTCCATCGCATACCACGACAATATTGGCCAGACAAACTTTGACTAAATCCTGCCCTTGATCGCCGGAGTGCGTCGCCAGTGACCAGACTTCCGCCAATCTCCGTTCGATCCGATCGGCATTAACTGGAAGTACCCCACCTTCGAATGTCTGATCTGGAAGGGAAATTGGCGTCATCATAGCCGAAGCCACTCGCGCCCATCGCGGGCCATGAACTCATCGGCCCCCCTGGGGCCCCAGTCGCCGGCCGGATAGCTGTGCAAAGGAAGATTGGGGAACTGCTTGATGATCGAATCAACCACCCGCCACGAGAGCGACACTTCATCATCCCGCGCAAACAGCGTGGAATCACCAACCAGTGCATCGAGTATCAGTCGTTCATACGCCTCAGCCGTTGCCTCGGCAAATGAATTGGAATACATGAAATCCATCCGTACGGGAGCCACCGTCACCGCTTGTCCCGGCGCCTTGGCGCCAAACGACAGCGATATCCCTTCCTGCGGCTGTATTCTCAACCGGAGAATATTGGGCGAGAGTGCTTCACAACCGGCCGCCTCGAATAACCGAAGCGGCGGAGCCTTGAAGACGATCGATACTTCCGTCACCCGCTTGGGCAATCGCTTTCCGGACCGCAAATAGAACGGTACCCCGGACCAGCGCCAGTTATCGATCGATAGTTTCATCGCCACATACGTATCAGTCATCGAACCGGGTGCGACATTCTGCTCCTGCCTGTACCCCACCACATCCTCGCCTCCGACCGATCCCGCCGCATACTGACCGCGCACCACATTGACCGCCACCTCTTCCGGGGAGAATTTCCGAAGCGACCTTAGCACTTTCACTTTTTCGTCGCGAATGGCGGTCGCTTCAAACGCGGCCGGCGGTTCCATCGCTATCAATGTGAACACCTGCATAATGTGCGACTGGATCATGTCCCGAATAATTCCCGCCTGCTCAAAATAGCCCGCCCGCGATCCCACTCCCAGTGACTCCGCCACTGAGATCTGCACATGATCGATATACCGGCGATTCCAGAGCGGTTCGAAAATCGCATTCCCGAGTCTCAACACCAGAATATTCTGGACCGTCTCTTTCCCGAGATAGTGATCGATACGATAGATTTGCTTCTCTTTGAAAACCCGATAAGCGATCTCATTCAGTTCCTGCGCCGATTGCTCATCATGTCCGTACGGCTTCTCGACAATCACTCTGCTCCACGGCTCTTCTTCTGAATGGCGGCTCACCAGTCCTGAATTTTTCAGATTGGAAATGATGTCATCAAATGCATCCGGCGGAGTAGCCAGGTAGAATAGTCTGTTGTCCGGAACGCGTCTCTCCGATGACAGCGCCATCAGCTGATTTCTCAGCGTCTGATAGTCAGCCGTCTCACCGAACGCTCCCGGCACATACGACAACTGGGAGATAAACTGTTGAAGTGACTCTCTGCTTTCCGGCTTGCGGCGCGAAAACGACGTTATCGCTTCGGTCATTTCGGCGCGGAACTGCTCATCGGTTTTCTGCCGTCGTGCAAACCCTACCACCGCAAACGGCTTGGGCAGGAACCCGTCCAGCCACAGGTTATACAGAGCCGGGACGAGCTTTCGCTGAGTTAGATCTCCCGATGCTCCAAATATGACAAACGCAAACGGCCCCGCCTGCCGCGGTCGCATGAACCGCGTCGCAAACGGATTCCCGAACGGTGCCGCTGTCGTGGTCATCGTCACGCTTTCTTGACCTCATGCCCGCCAAACTGGTTGCGAAGCGCCGCCAGTACTTTGTTGCCGAACGAGTCTTCCTGCCGCGACCGGAACCGAGCCATCAGCGCATACGTCAATACCACCGCCGGAACATCCCGGTCGATCGCTTCCTGCACCGTCCAGCGTCCTTCGCCGGAATCAGCGACGTATCCCTTAATGCCGTCCAGCTTCGGATCAACTTCAAACGCCCGTTCCGCCAATTCCAAGAGCCATGACCGCACCACTGATCCCTGATTCCAGAGGTGACTCACCTTGGCCAGATCGATATTGTATTCCGATGCCTTCAGAATCTCAAACCCTTCGGCATACGCCTGCATCATTCCATACTCGATCCCGTTGTGCACCATCTTGACGTAGTGCCCTGACCCCGATGGTCCCACATAGAGATACCCATCTTTCGGAGCCAGTGTCTTGTACAGAGATTCGGTCGCCTTGAACGCCGCTTCGTCACCGCCGATCATCTGACAGTACCCGACTTTGAGTCCCCAGACGCCCCCCGAAGTTCCCGCATCGAGAAACGAAATTCCTCTCTCCTTGAGCATTTCATATCGGCGACGCGTATCATGGAAATTGGAATTTCCGCCATCGATAATGATATCTCCCGCTTTCATTTGCGCGGCAACATCTGTTATCACCTGCTCGGTCGGCGCACCCGATGTCACCATCACCCAGACGACTTTCGGGCTCGGAAGTTTGCTAACGAGTTCGGCAATGCCACTTGAAGGAATTGCGCCGGTCGCCTTCGCCACTTGATCAATCGCATCTTGAGAGCGAGCGTAGATGACTATTTCATGGTTGTCCCGCCGAAGGCGCGTCACCATGTTCGCCCCCATTTTCCCAAGGCCGATAAATCCTAGCTTCAAACCTTACCTCCAACCGCCACCAACTGCTCGCGAATTGTCGCAACCACCCCCGATGCATCGATCCCAAGCATCTTGTACAAGTCGTCCGGCTTCCCCGATGACGCATACTGCGTCACACCCAGTTTCACCAGTTTCGCTTTCAATCCCCGTTCGAACATGGCAGCCGCGATCGATGTCCCCAATCCATTCTTGACATTGTGATCCTCCAGCGTCACTATCGTCGGGTGATTCGCCAGCATCTTCAGATCATCCACATGCAGATCAGACCAGTCCGATACGGAAATCAGCGAAATCCGATTGCCGCCCTGATTCAAACTGATCCATGCCTGCATCGCATACGGCAGCATGTTTCCGGCTGAGACCAGCGCTATCTGCTCTCCCTTGCGAATCGTCTCCATCCTCCCGTACCGATACTTGTACCCTTCGCCAAAATACGGCTTCCCCGATTCATCGAGCACCGTCGGTATCACCGCCCGTCCCATAATCACGGCATAGCTTCCCGGATGCGTCAGCACATACCGCGTGATCCGGTCCGTCTGATTCGGATCAGCCGGCGTGATCACCTTCCAGCCAAACGTCGAATTCAACAGGGAGAAATAATCAATGCACTGGTGTGTCTTGCCGTCTTCGCCGACATTCACCCCCGAGTGCGTGCAGAACAATTTCAAATTGGCGTGATTGATATCATTCAACCTCGCCTGATTGTAGGTCTCGTCGATTCCGAACACGCCGAAATCAGCCCAGATCGAAATCGCCTTCTCCGCCGACAACCCGCCTGCCATCGCGGCCGTGCTGTGCTCGGTGATCCCGCACTGATAGAAACTTTGCGGATACTTCTTCGCGAATCCATCTGTCTTCACCGACTTGGCCAAATCGCAATCGAACACCGCCATAGCGAATCCCGGCTTGCTCATGTTGGCATCCGCCACCGATACCAGCGCCTTCCCCCATGCCCCACGATTGTCCGACTTGTCCTCAGCTTTGTAAATAATCGGCTCACCCGGATCAACCGAAGGATACTCGACGTGAACCATGGGATAAGGGGATGGTGCTCCCTCTTTCCGCTTCTCTGCCAGCTCCTCGAGATTGATCGAGAGCCCGCCCAACTCGACAAATGCTTTCCTGGCCTGCTCCACCGAGAGCGCCGCGCCATGGAAATTCTCGTCGTTCTCCATGAACGACACACCCTTCCCCATGACCGAGTGACCGAGAATCATCGTCGGGAGATTCTTCGACAGCGTCGCCGTCCGAAACGCCTCATACAGCGCCTTCAGATCGTGCGCGTCAACTTCGATCACCTTCCAGCCGTCTGCTTCCCATCCCTGACGGATATGCTGCGGCATCACATCGGTGATCTTTCCCGATATCTGCAAATGATTGAAATCAATAAACGCCGTGATCGACCCCATCCCGAACTTGGTCGCCATCCGGCGCGCTTCGGCAATCTGCCCCTTCTGCTGTTCGCCGTCCCCCATCAATACATAGGTATGAAAATTCTGTCCGGACAGTTTCGCGTAGATCGCTTTCCCGACCCCGACGGAAAGCCCCTGCCCAAGATTCCCCGTATCCCACTCGATCCCCGGCACCGATCTCTCGACATGCCCTTCAAACGGTGAACCGGCCTGACGGAACCCGTGCAGCGCAGGAGAAATGTCAAAAAATCCCGCCGCTCCAAGCGCCGTGTATGCACCGGGCGATGTGTGCCCGTGCGAGATGACTATCCTGTCCCGATCATCCCGGTGCGGATTCTTCGGGTCGACACTGGCAAAGTGATACAGCAGCAGATATGCTTCCAGCGATGACATCGAACCGCCCGGATGCCCCGAGTTCGCAATCGTCGTCATCGTGATAATCTGACCCCGGCAGATCCGTGCCTTCTCGGTCAGTGACTTCTGCCATTCGGCTGTCAGTGATGGCTCGGCAAAACCGCGCCAGGCTTCAAATGGGTTCGCCATTGCGTCCTTTCTATCGTGCTGAACGTACTATCGACTGAAATTCTCTAAGCGCCTTCGATGGTACCCCGTCAAGACCGATCAACAGTACCGGAAGTTTCCGGCTGACCAGTGCCTGTGTGTCTCCAATCGCCTGCGCCGTGATGAGCTGCCCAAAGTCAAATACCTTCCCCGGTATCCCGAGCCGTGCGTATTGATTTCGCACGAACACCACAAACACTCCCTTGGGCGCTCCACCCTTATACAACTGCCCGATCGAATGCAAGAAGCGCGGTCCGTATCCTCTGAGGGTCGCTACGCCGGTCTTGCCGCCGATGAGGGCACGAATTTTATCCAACTCAATTTCCGACTGGGCGTCACTCGCGAAATAGTTCAGTAGCGCCACATATCTCGGCGCTTTCCCCTGTCCCAGTAACTTGTGGACTGCCGACTTGAGCGAACCGTTCTTCCTGGTTCTCCGGCTCTTGTCATCCAGAAGTAGCGACAGGTTCCCATGTATCGCGTGCGGCGTGCCGATCGGCATACTCCCGATCTTCTCAAACGCCGCCAGTATCGCCATCGTGTTCTGCTTGCTCTCCGTCACGTTCGGTTCGTCGAACGGATTGATCTTCATATGCCAACCGGCAACGGCGGTCGCCGCTTCCCAGAGCAAGAACTGTCCGCCGAGATCATACGATGAATCCAGCACCATCTCTACCACCGGCACATTCATCTTCTGAAGCTTCGCCGCGAACCCCTTCTGCTTGTTGCTCTCCTTGTCAAAACGACAGAAGACGAACACCCGGTCCTGCCCGTACTTCCCAACCGGCAACAGCGGTTCGTGCTCAATCGGCACGATTCCCTTCTTGTGCTTTCCGGTCGATTCGGCCACCAACTGCTCAATCCACGGCACCAGGGGCGCGCTCTTTGCCGAGGCTACAAACGTCAGCTTGTCTCTTCCCGCTTTCCATGCCGCCGCCATCAGCGTCCCGAGTGCCAGGCCCGGATTAGTCTCATCGGTGCGTGTCCGAAGCAACTCTTCCATCGCCACCGCATTGGTCAGCAATTTCTTCAGATCGCACCCGGCAAAAAACGCCGGCACTAATCCGAAAAACGAAAGCGCCGAATACCGGCCGCCAATATCCGAAGGATTAACAAACACATGACGGTACTTGTTCTTCTTCGATGACTTTTCCAGGTCAGATCCCTTGTCTGTGATCGCCGCAAAATGCTTCCCCGGATTCTTCACCAGTTCCTGCTGAAGTCGATGCCAGAAATACGCTTCATGCGACCGCGTCTCGATCGTCCCGCCCGACTTCGACGCCACGATAAACAGCGTCTTCCCCAACTCGATCTTCCGGTCCACCGATGCCACCGCTACCGGATCGGTCGAATCCAGAACGTGATACGATCTGATCTTGCTGTGCTTGCCGAACACCAGTCCGAAAAGTTCCGGGCAGAGTGATGATCCCCCCATCCCGATCAGGACGACATGACGGATGCCATCCTTGAGCGCCTGATTCCCGAACTTCTCAATTTCCGCGATCTTCTTCTGCATCCCGCTCGCCACATCGACCCACCCGAGCCGATTGGCCACCAGCGCTTTCAGTTTTGCCTGGGAGGAATAGACCGACGCGTCCCGCGTCATGATCCGATTGATAACCTTTGCTTTGGAACCCTGCGTCAATAGCTGACTCGCACTCCGGTGGCAGGAACCGGACGAGAGCGACAACAATCCATGTTTCACGATTAACCTCTGGCCGGCTGACGCTTCAGCCGAGCTACCTGTTGTACGATTTCTTTTCTATCGGAACGACCGAAAAAGCCGGTCCCCATGACGAGTATGTCTGCGCCGGCCGCAACCACGCGGGCGGCATTGTCGATGTCGACGCCGCCGTCGACTTCTATCTGTGTCGGCAGGTTATGGCGGTCAATGAATTCCCGCGCCGAAGCTATTTTGGGAATCGCCCCCTCGATGAATTTCTGCCCCCCGAACCCCGGAAACACCGACATGACCAAAAATAGATCAAAATGCTCCAAATACGGCAAAACCCGTTCCACCGGCATGTCCGGATTGATCGAAATCCCCGCCTTTACCCCAAGCTTCTTCACCTGCTCGGCAATAGCTCTCGGGTCCGGGTGGACCTCCAGGTGAAACGTAATGCTGTCCGCCCCCGCTTTCGCAAACGGCTCGAAATACTTCTCCGGCTCGGAAAGCATTAGGTGGACATCAAGGTAACCCGGCGTCAACGTGTCGATCGTCCTGACCACTCCCGGACCGAACGAGATGTTCGGGACAAAGTGGCCGTCCATGATGTCGAGATGGTAAAACGTCACTCCGACCGCGTCGGAAGACTGTATGTCGTCAGCGAGATGTCCAAAATCGGCCGCAAGGACCGAGGGTGCGAGAATTGCCATGCGGGAATTTGTGCCGATTTCTCCCCCAAAGCAACGATATTATCTTAAATCAAAATAGCCCGGGATAGGCAGTCCTGTGACGCACAGAACGCTTCCCACGGATTGTAATAGACTAACTCGAAACTGCCGTGCCGAACGCCCGTCGAGACAGCTCGTCCCGAATCGCCTGCCCTATCTGGTCCCGATGGTACGGTTTGCTGATACAGGCGCCCGCTCCAAGTCGTTGCATCTCCCGAACGCGGTCGGTCGACGAAAAACCGGTCGCGATAATCGCCCGCTGCTCCGGCTTGATCGAAAGGATCTTACGGTACGTATCCAGTCCGTCAATCCCGGGTTCCATTATCATGTCCAGCACCAGAATGTCCGCATCATGATCCTTGAGATACGCATAGGCTTCTTCGCCACCCGCCGCCGTGGTCACATGGTAGCCAAGACTCGTAATGAGACGAGTCGACAATGCCCGCTGGTCCTGATCGTCATCAACCACCAGTACAGTCTCCCTTCCCCGGACATCCTGAATGGCGCTCAGAGCTACCGGCTTCTGCTCTCCGATCATCGGAAAATAGAACGTAAACTCCGTCCCTTGGCCGACCTTTGACGTTACGTCGTAATAGCCGCTATGATCCCGTACTATTCCATGCACCACAGCCAGGCCAAGACCACTGCCGCTCCGCCCCATCTTCTTCTTTGAAAAATACGGCTCAAAGATCTTACCAATGTCCTCCGGCGCTATTCCGTTCCCGGTATCGATAATGCGCAAAACCACATATTCCCCTTCCGGAATATTCGAATACCCGGAATAGAGCTGGCTGAGATGCTTGCTTTCAGTCGTTACCGCTACCCGCCCATCGACCGGACATGCTTCAATCGCATTCCCAATCAGATTCATGATTACTTTGGTCAAATGAGGCGCCGATCCCTGTATGACTTGAGGCGTCGACGCGAGAACAGACTCGACCACTACCTTCGAACGGCGTGATCGCACGTCACGGAACGCAATCGAATCAAGGAAGGAACTGATTACGTCGTTAAGGTCGGTCGGCTGCATTTCATACCGGCCGCGACGAGCCATCGCCAGAAGATCCTGAATCACTGTCGAGGCCTGCTCGGCTGATTTTCCCATCCGTATGATATCCTCACGCACCGGATGATCATCCGCCAACTCCTCTAGAATCATCTCCGGATACGCTACCAGCGGACCAAGCAAATTATTAAGATCGTGCGCAACGCCGCCTGCCAACAACCCCAGCGATTCCATTCTCTGCGCTTTTTCCAGTTGCCGCTGCAGCGCTAACTGCCCTTCCTCGGCTCTCTTTCGTTGCGTGATGTCGCGGAAACTCCAGACTCGTCCCACAACGTCGCCGGCGCGCATGAGCGGACAGGAAAACCGCTCAAAGAAGCG
>JBATNE010000148.1:0-1579 GCA_049290195.1 Candidatus Zixiibacteriota bacterium | reverse complement strand
TTTATAAGGACTTGAACAGTAAGAAATAGTTAAACATGGAAATGAAGCCCCGTAAAGAACCGTCCTTTTTTGTGAACCCTTGAAAATCTCTTCTCAAATTCCCATCTCTTGCTCACGAGTCTCTTATTCGCGCGCCTGCCCGCCCATGGAGGGAATAGGCGAATATATTTTGGTGTAGAATAAAGGAAGCAAGATTTGTACATGATAACTCTCCTCAAAAATGCCTGGCATTGGAAGACGCTTCTTTTGGGGGTTGTCATTTTTTATATTCTTGCGCTTGGGAAAAGTCTCTCTAAGACTGTATCAACACCTATGCTTGGGGGCTGTGCCGGGTGTCTTCCTGATGGGAAAGGTGGGGTTACTTGTGTGAATGAGTGTCCATCTGACCCAAACGAAGTGGTGATTTTGGTTATCTTTATAGTAGCGAGTTATGTATTAGCACTCGCGCTTGTGGAATGGCGCAGTCGGATCAAAGTCGCCTCTCTTCCGAAAACACCAAAATTGTAACAGCATCAAAGTATTAAAAATAAATCTATGCTCCAGAATCGGTTTTTATCAGGGCTCTTGATTATCTATCTTGGTTTGTTTACGCTCCTGGCTATCAACCCAATCGATCGGACAACCTGGTTTGCGGAGAATTTGACCGTGTGGATTATTCTTGCCGTGATCCTCTTACTCTATTTCTGGGGCGTGCGATTCTCTCGGGTGGCATATGCACTCATGTTTGTCCTCATTTATCTCCACACTATTGGCGGGCATTATACCTTTGCGCTCGTGCCGTTTGACTGGGTGACGGACTTCTTTGGATCTACCCGGAATCACTATGATCGAGTGGCGCATTTCTCAGTCGGGTTCTATGCCTTTGCAGTCGCTGAGTGGCTTTATGGAAAACGCTTGGTCGCCAACAAGTTTCTCCTTTTCACTTACCCCGTGTTTCTCATCGCAACGATTGCCATGAGTTATGAGTTAGTGGAGTGGATCTATGCTGCCAAGTCCAACGCGCAAGATGCTATGGCCTATCTCGGAAGCCAGGGCGATATTTGGGACGCGCAAAAAGATATGCTTGCGGATACTCTGGGGGCGATTGCAGCGATGATCGTGTATTTTGTCCTCCGGAAACCGAAACTCTCCGACGAAGAGTAAGTGTTTACAAGATTAGATTTTTTCCATTCTAAAAAAATGCTACACTAATAGCACTATGAGGGAGAGTACGTATGGATAACAACAAAGAACATTTTCTCGGGAAGCTTTTCAAACGGCATCCGCTCGAATATCATGTGGCTGCTTTTGTGTTTGCCATTCTTGCTATCAGCCTCACGCTGTCGATGAGTCTCATGGCTGAGGAGACTTCTCTGACTACCACCGAGCCCTCAGGAACAACTTCGTCCACGTCCGGAACTTCCTCGAATACGCCAACCTCGCCAACGGCGTGTTCCTATAACTACAGTGATTGGGGGACGTGTCAATCAGACGGCAAACATTATCGGACGATCACAAGCAGGTCGCCCTCGAGTTGCGTAGAAACCACCGCTCCGAAGACAGTGGAGTCATGTACCTATGCTGCACCACAGTGCGGGTA
>JBATNE010000147.1:0-2130 GCA_049290195.1 Candidatus Zixiibacteriota bacterium | reverse complement strand
GCCGCACATGAGGGGTGTCAGATCGTTTCGCCCTGGACCTTTCAGTGGAGTTATGATGGGGCGGGCAATCCCGGCGATAATTCTGGACTTGCTTCTGGTGACTGGCACACCTTTGTCGGGAGTGTTTCAGTTCCTTTGGCTGGTCGAAGTCTGACCGAGAAAGTTTGGTTCCGTGAAGAGTGGAAAAATGATTTCATTCCATTTACGTTTGATGACGCTCGAGACAATTCCCAAAGAGAAAGCGCAGAAATGTACTGTAGTGATGATGTCGAGAATTATGACAACTGGGATTGGGTAGAAAATGCAAAAGGCGGAGAGACCTATTACTGTGTTGCGTGGAACGTCGCTGTAGAAAAAGAAGTGGTGACGCCACGTCTCCAATTGGAAAAGTGGAATGATAGTGATAGTGATGAACAACCGGGGAATACCGTCCGCTACTCACTCAGGGTGACAGCGCTTGATGCTCCAGTGAGTGATATCGAGTTAACCGATTTGCCACCAGCCGGCTTTGCTTATCAAGAGGGATCCGCAGCGGGAGCCTCATTCATTCATGAGTATGCCTCACCGGGCGTGTGGAATGTTGGTGATCTCGAAGCGGGGGAGAGTAAGACGATGACATATGTAACGACTATTCACATGAGTCAGGACGCGGGTCGCTATCGTGACTTGGCTTATGCTCGGGGAACTTCTACTGAAGAAAAAACTATTCTTGCTAATGCCAATGCTGCAACTCCCTTTGTTGGGACAGCGGTGAATGTTGTCGTACCAGCCCAGATAGAGGTCACACTGCCTACGAAGATTGAAAGAGATGTCGATGCCAAAACGATTCATAAAGTGAAACGAGTGCTTGGCGCTGCGACTCTCCCGCTCACTGGAGCGAATACCGGGTGGATGTATGTTGCGATTACGCTCATGCTCATTGGGTTGATACTCCTTCTTCTGAGTAAGGAAAGTACTCGGCAACTGTTGCGTTCACTCAAGCGATCAGTTTTAAAAATTTTAGTTGGATTCTTGGTGACGATAGCGATCTTTGTTTGGGAAGGGGAATTGGTATTGGCGGCCGCTCCAACACTTGCGGTGAGTCTCGAAACTCCAAAGACAAACACGACGAGCACTGGATTTCTCGTTGGTTATGTGGCGCTTGATCTTGAAGGACGAGCGATAACTATTGTGTGCGAAAAGCAAGGACCTACTGATGGAAGTTTTGTATCGTATGAAACAAAGTCTCTCTCGGCTGGTGGAAATTCAGGAAACTGTAACGTCGATACCGGTGTCCTTACTGTGGATGGGACATATCACTTTCGAGTACGAGCGAGCGCGGGAGGAGATTCGGTGACGAGTGCCAGCGAGACCGTGACACTTGCCCTTTCTGGACCACAGACACCGACCAATTATAGTCGAGTAAACGTGGATGATTGTCACACGAGTATCAGCTTTGTCACGGCACATGATGGTGGTAAGACGGTCAAGGTTGAACTGTATCGAGCGACTTCCTCATCTTTTCCTGCCAATGCCTCGACCTTAGTCGGAGAGCTTGCCCTGGGAAGTGGAGTGCCTGGAACCATCAATGATGTATTGGGAGATTGCAATACTCGATACTTCTATGCGGTGCGGGCTGTCAATAAGTATGGATATGGATCAGATTTTGTGGGTGATACTGAAACGATTGTGGATCATGAGAATCGGACACGCACTCAAACAGTAACCAAGAAAATCTCCACTGCTGCGACTACTGGGGCGATCGCTCTTTCTTCCTCAGCCGAAGGAGTTCTCTCGGGAACGGAATTGACGAGTGAAGACGCAGTAGAAGAAGGTGATGTGCTCGGAGCTGCTACAGTCGAGGCGAATACAGGAATTGCCGCAGAGAGTTCCTCTCCATCTACCACGGGCAGGAATATCGGTGGGTTGATGGTGCTTGCCCTCCTCGGATATTTCGGGTATCGCGCATATCAAAGATACTACACTCGTGTCTAAAATGTTTGACTTTCTTCCCTGGCTTCGCCCGCTTGGAATGACATTGGTCATCCTGGCAGCTTTGATGGTAGCCTCTACCTATTATCCAATCCTCAAAGAGGAATTCCGTTATCGTTTTACGCAACACGCCAGTGAAACACAGGTGTTGTCACAAGC